>DASZWE010000759.1:0-10933 GCA_035546735.1 Puia sp. | reverse complement strand
CAGAACAGGCCTAAAATGATGAAGGCTGCCGAATGGATCGAGGTTGTAAATGCGCGCAATAAATATGCTCCGGGCACCACCAGCTGGCTGCAACCCGGTGAGAAGGCGAATATGGATGCGGGCAAAGAAACCAACTGGCTTGACCTGGTGACGCAGACGGGTCTCGTGCAGGATTATCAGGTGGCCGTATCGGGCGCTGCCGCCAATATCAATTATTATCTATCCGGGTCCTACAATGACAATAAGGGTATCGTGGTGGGCGACAAGTTTAAACGTGTGTCGGCCTTAGGCAAGATCAATACAAAGATCAACAGCTGGTTCGAGACGGGGGTAGATGCGGCCTGGTCGAGGAGGGATTATTCGGGCAATGCTGCCAATATCGGCTCTGCAGAGATCATGTCGCCTTATGGTGTTGTATATCGCGACTCGTTAGGGCATCTTGAAAAATATCCCTATACGCAATCACTCATCAATCCCTTATGGGGCGTCAATGACGGCACTGTCGACAATATGGATATCACCACTACCTACCGCCTGAATGTCTATGGAGTGGTTACTATTCCCTGGATAAGGGGCTTAAGCTATCGAATGAACCTGTTGAACAACCAGGAACGTCATGATGCGGGTGGGTTCACCTATGAAAGGTATTATATCAAGGAAGGCTCCGGGATAGCCGGCAGGTATGATCCCGCCTCCGTACAGCAGCTGTTATCGAATGCCAACGGCAACCTGCTGAACGACGTGACCAACAGCTATGTATTCGACAATATCCTTACCTATCAAGGGGCTTTTGGTAAACACCGGATCACAGCAACGGCGGTGGCGACAAGAGATCACCTCAAATTTAAAGATATCAATTCCACCGGCAGTAATTTTGCCGCCAACGGCAATACGGTGCTCGGCATGTATGGTCTGTCGAAGGCCACTGTTCAAAAGGTAAACCTCAGCAACAACGAGCGGGCCAATATCGGATATCTTGCGCGGTTGAATTATTCGTTCAATGACAAGTATTTTTTAACGGCCTCCTGGCGTCGGGATGGCGCTTCGGTTTTTGGCGCCGAGAAAAGGTGGGCCAATTTTGCTGCTGTGGGCGCTGCCTGGCAGATATCGCGCGAGCGGTTCCTGCAAAGCTTCAAGCCGCTGAATAGCCTGAAGCTGAAGTTTTCATGGGGGCAGAACGGCAATCAGGGGCTTAGTCCTTATGCCACGCTGTCGCAGGTATTGAACGGGTCGGCCGGGGATGCGCGATATGAGTTCTCCAATGCACAAGGCACCATTTTCTATGGCCTGGTACAAAGCTCCCTGGGTAATTCAAGCCTTGGTTGGGAAAAGACGGCCGCTACCAATGCCGGGTTTGAATCAGGCTGGCTGAATAACCGTCTTTTTGTCGACCTGGATGTATATTATACCCGAACCACCGATCAGATATTTGTCCGTACCATTCCTATCATGACGGGGTTCAAAACACAGCTTTCTTCCCTGGGAGAAGTGGACAATACCGGGGTCGAGCTGACAGTCAGGTCGGTGAATATGGAGCGAAAAATGTGGAGCTGGAGTTCGGAGCTGACGTTCTGGAAGAATAACAACAAGCTGAAACATCTCTACCGGGAAGACAATAATCATGATGGCCGCGAGGATGATGATATTGCTAATAATTTCTTTATCGGCAGATCCCTGGGCGCCATTTATGGTTTCAAGCAGATCGGTATAGTACAAACGAACGACAACGATTATATCGCTATGACCGGCGCGGCACCCGGCGCTCCCAAGTATATGGATCTGCATAAAGACGGGAAGATCGACGCCGATGACCGTACCATTGTCGGCTATTCGAAGGAAAATTTTCGTCTGAGCCTGAGCAATACGGTGCGGTACAGGAATTTTGATCTGTACGTGATGGTTTCCGGTATTTTCGGGGGTAATAATACGTATCTCCAGAGCAATACGTCGGCATACATGACATCGGGCACCGGCAGGTTCAATGATAATTCCATCTCCAAGCCATACTGGACGACCGAACGTCCGAGCAATGTATATCCCTCCGCCTATTTTGCAGGAGACGGCCGGTTTCTCGGCCTTCAGTCAAGAGCTTTTGTCCGCATACAGGACCTGTCAATTGCATATACGTTCAACGGAGGCTGGTTAAAACAAAATCATATCGGCGGTCTTAGGGTTTTTGCCGCCGGCAGGAACCTGGCAACCTTTACCAAGTGGGTAGGTGGCGATCCTGAAGAAGGTGTTACGGTGCAATCGAATATTTTCCCTGTAGCCACTACTTATTCATTTGGTGCGAATATCAGTTTTTAAGCAATCAACTCTTTGCGTCATGAAAAAAAATATATATAACAGATATGCCTTTTTGCTGGCGCTCCTGGTGAGCGTAGCGGGTTGTAAGAAAATGGACGATAAGTTCCTGGAGACGAACCCGGAGACTTTTTATACGGTTGACAATATTTTTTCCACGTCCGCCCAGGTCGATCAGGCTGTCATTGCCATTTATTCCCAGCTAAGGGATATGTGGGCCAATCCAAACGAAGAGAACTGGATCTTTGTGTTCAGAGGCAACGGCACCGACATGTACGATGTCCCCAGCATCAGAAGAGCAAATTCCTTCAATAACTATGGCACCATCAATGCCAATCATACCAATTTCTATAGTGCATTCAGCACCTGGTACCAGATCATAGCGAAAGCCAATCTGGCCATCTATAGTGCGGATCTTCCGAATATTACCTGGGCGACGGCGGCGGACAAGGCCTATACCCTGGCGCAAGCACGGTTTTTCAGAGCGTTTGCCTATCGCAACCTGGCTGAGCTTTTCGGAGGTGTGCCTATTGTAAAGGAAATGACAACAGCGGTGCGGTATGATTATAAACGGGCTACGCGTGTGGAAGTCTATCAATATGCGATCGATGAGCTGCAGGCCATCGAAAATGACCTGCCCGAGGTGACTGCCATCGGGGGGCGACTGGTAAGAGGCGCCGCCCAGCATAATTTGTGCGAGCTGTATCTGGCGATGGGTACACAATTGGCGGCGGAAGGGAACTCTGCTGCGGCCCAGACTGCTTTTGCACAATCCATAGCGTATGGTAACAAGGTAATCGACGGCGGCACGTATTCCCTCATGAAAGACCGCTATGGAGCGCGGAAGACGGAGACGCAGGGAAATGTGTACTGGGACCTTTTCCAGGAAAATAATGTCAACTACCAGGATGGAAACAAGGAGTGTATATGGGCCTTGCAAATCGACTATGCCGCCTATAGAGCGGAGGATCCCCGGTCGAAATTGCCCTACTCTCGAATATACGGGCCTGTATTTCGCAATGGCGCTCCCGCTCACCTGCAAGGCACGGCAGCAGACGTCGGCGGGCGTGGCATCTCGCAAGTGACGCCTACCATGTATACCCGGGACAGCATTTACGCGGGGCAGTGGGCTGACGATATGAGGAATACGGATATCGTGTTCCGCAGGATATTCCTCGGCAATGTCCCTACATCGCCGTACTATCAACAGCCTGTGCCCTGGTCCGTATTGTACGATAATATGGACGACCGGAGCCTCGATTACCCTGTAAGCTGCAAGATCGCCACCGACAAGTATACGGGGGTGGCCGATGGTGAGAATATGAGCAATTTGTTCCGCGACGATTATTTTATACGTCTGCCGGAGACGATCCTGCTTCGGGCCGAGGCAAAGCAGCGCAGCGGAGATAAGACAGGTGCAGCGGCTGATATCAACTTGTTACGGGATCGCGCCAATTGTGGTTATAAAGTAACGGCTGCCGATGTGGATGATAATTTTAACCTGATACTGGACGAACGCGCCCGTGAGCTGGTGTACGAGGAATGCCGGTGGAATACTTTATTGCGAATGGGAGGGTCCATTGCCGTCGACCGTATAAAGAAATATGCTTTCTGGCCGGAAGCGCAGGCAACGCTGAATTTTCAATATAACCTATGGCCCATTCCCCAGCTTGTGATCGATGCCAATAAAGATGAGAAACTCGAACAGAACCCGGGATGGTAATCCGCTCAATCATTATGATAAGATACATACTCTGCATAGCCGGATGGCTGGCGTCCCTATTGTTGCAGGCACAAAAGCCGGACTATTCATTGCATACGCTGGATACGATACCGTATGCTGTCGTGCGAAAAGGTTTTGTAAAGCCGCCTCCCGAAGCGAGGCTGAGATGCTATTGGTGGTGGTTAAACAGCATGGCAACCAAGGAGTCTATCACCCGCGACCTGGAGCAAATGAAAGCAAACGGTTACGGGGGGGCATCCATCGTCGATGCAGGAAGCTCCAACTACACGGTGGCCTACAAGACCAAGGCGGGTCCTGTGTTCATGAGCCCGATGTGGATGGAATTATATAAACATGCCGTCAGGGAAGCACAGCGGCTTGGCATAGAGCTGAGCGTCAATGTGCAAAGCGGTTGGAATCCCGGAGGACCGACTATTACGCCGGAGCTGGCGCTGAAGGATATTACTTATTCAGAGGTTAAGGTAGCTGGCGGACACAAAATACAAGTGAGGCTGCCTCAACCGTCCTCTAAGCTGATATACAGGGATATTGTCGTGCAGGCCTTCCAACAACCGGCCGGGATGCCTTTGAAGGACAGCGCCCTCAAAAACTGGGGTATAAAGTCATTCAATCAGTCCTTTGGTTTCAAGGGAACCTATCCTTTGTATAAGCTCCGGGAAGAGTACCCTGGTACAGAAAACAAGGAAGGCATTAAAAAAGAGGGGGTCATCGATGTTACGGCACAATGCAAGGATGGTATATTGACCTGGGATGCGCCTGAAGGCGAATGGACCATCGTCCGATATGGATGGACCTGTACAGGCGCCAGCACTTCCACCAACAGCGATGGATGGGGCGGATTATCGCTCGATCACCTGGATCCGCAGGCATTCAGGAAATTCAGTGAGGATGTGATCATTCCGCTGATCCATACGGCTCAAGCCGCGGGCAACAGCGTTCATTTTTTACAAACCGACAGCTGGGAGATGGGGAATGTGGGTTGGACAAATAATTTCCCTGCCGAGTTTAAAAAATTCAGGGGTTATGATCTGTGGCCTTATCTGCCTGTTCTTACCGGGCGTGTAGTGGGTACAGTGGATCAAAGCGACCGGTTCCTGCATGATTACCGGCAGACGGTGGGCGATTGTATTGCGGCCTATCATTATCAGCTGTTCAGCGATCTGGCGCATGCCAATGGCATGGGTATCCATCCTGAATCAGGCGGTCCGCATTCCGCGCCTGTCGATGCGCTGAAGGTAATGGCCATCAGTGACTTCCCGCAGGGCGAGTTCTGGGCTACTTCCAATACGCATCGGGTAAAAGACGATGAAAGGCTGTCGGTGAAGCAAAGCGCCTGTGTTGCGCATACCAATGGTAAAAGATTTGTCGCTGCGGAGGGCCCTACCAGCATCGGACCCCAATGGGAGCGGGCGCCCCGGGAGCTGAAGGCCAATATAGATCGTATATTCTGTTCGGGTGTGAACAGGATCGTATGGCATACTTTTACTTCCTCACCCAAGGAATTCGGTGTCCCGGGGAATGAGTATTTTGCCGGTACGCATCTGAATCCCAATGTGACCTGGTGGAAGCAGGCGGGCGATTTTGTCAGCTATCTCAACAGGTGCAGCTATATGTTGTCGCAGGGGCTGTTCGTGGCCGACGTGCTTTATTATTATGGCGATGATGTCCCGTCCTTTGTCTTTGTAAAAGAGGATGTCAAAGATCTGGCGTTTGGATACGACTGGGACAAATGTTCGAAGGATGCACTGTTGAACAGGGTCTCTGTAAAGGACAATAAAGTAGTTTTCCCGGACGGCATGCGCTATCGACTGTTGGTACTACCCGATGAAAATGCCATCGATCTATCTGTCTTGCGCAAACTGGAAACTATGGTAAAGGAAGGATTGACCATTATAGCGCCACGCCCGGTGAAAGCAACCTCACTGACCGGGTACCCCGCCTCTGATAAGGAGATCAATGCCATTGCCGCGCGTATGTGGGGGCCTATCGATGGGGTTACCATTACCGAAAATAAGTATGGCAAGGGAAGGGTGGTCTTTGGCAAAGACGTCAATGCTGTGTTGAAAGAGCTAAGCGTACTCTCTGATTTCTCGTTCACGAGCACTCAGGCAGGCACGGCGCTCGATTATATCCATCGCACCGGGAAGGGGATGGATATTTATTTTGTGGTCAACCGGCTGGGTAGAAAAGGGATCAATGACTTCGAGTACAGGTATGATCCTTCGCTTCCCGACCGGCGTGAACAGGTGGAATGCGCATTCCGGGTGAAAGACAGGACGCCGGAGCTATGGGATCCGATTACCGGACGGATCCGGGAAGTAACCGTCTGGCGTGAAGAGAACGGCCGTACATACATACCACTGTACTTCGAGCCGGAGGGGTCGGTATTTATCGTTTTCCGGAAAAAGACGCCACCCGCTCATGTTATTGCACTAAAAAAGGACGGGAGATCCATCTTTCCCGGAAATGTCATGTCCGATGAGCCCAATATTGTATTGCCTATCACCGGTGAATGGCAGATCCGTTTCGATACTGCCTGGGGTGGTCCGGCGCAGATACGGGTCGATACACTTCAATCGTGGACGGCTTTTGCCGACACGGGCGTCAAATATTATTCCGGTACGGCGGTATATAGCAAGCGCTTCACTGTCAGCGGAAGTAGTTTGAAAGGGGCAAGGGTGGCGCTCGATCTGGGGAATGTGCTGGAGATGGCGTCTATTACTGTCAATGGGCACAAAATGGCTGTTCGCTGGTGTGCGCCGTATCGATGGGACGTTACATCCTATCTACATGCCGGCGGGAACCAACTCGAGGTAGAAGTGGTGAATCTATGGCCCAACCGTCTCATTGGGGACAGCAGGCTGTCTCCGGAAAGAAGGCGTACCCGGACAAATATTAAAAAATTTGACGAGGCTGACTCTGAAAAATATCTAAGGCAGTCCGGGTTACTGGGGCCGGTGACGCTGCAGATATACCCGGCGGCTCATTTCCGGCCTGGTCATATACCATTCTGAGGAGGCAGGGGCAGGGGGTCCGGCTGTGGCAGGGGACGGCGGAAGAGCCTGCGCTGAAAGATTATGATATAGATCACGCCTACGCAGATGGCTGCGTCCGCGATATTGAAGATGTCGTCGAAGAAGGTGAATCGCTTACCGCCTATGAAGGGCATCCAGCCGGGAAAGTGGGTGTTTATCAATGGGAAATAGAACATGTCGACCACTCTGCCATGCAAAAAAGTGGTGTAGCCATGTGCCGGGAAGATACGGGCCACATGGTCATAGGTGCTTTCCTCGAATATCAATCCATAGAAGAGGCTGTCGATAAGATTGCCCAGCGCACCGGCGAAGATCAGGGCTGCGCAGATGATGAAGTGCGGATGATAGTTCTTCTTAATGATCCGCTGGATATAGAAGCCGCCGAACAGTACGGCTACCAGGCGGAACAGGGTCAAAAAAAGCTTACCCCAGCTGCCACCGAACTGCAAGCCTGTCGCCATCCCTTCGTTCTCTACGAAGTAGAGTTGCGAGTAGCGTCCCATCAGGTGAATACTATGGTCAAGGCGCATGTGGGTCTTGACCCATATTTTGAGTATCTGATCTGCTATGATAATGAGCAGCACGAGCAGGAATATTTGCCGGGGTCGCATTGGTCTACAAATATAAGAATTCAAAATGAAGTCTGTCCTATCGGACGAACCGCCCCGGGCGGTTCCGGCTAGTTGTTGTGGGAGTGTTCGTACACCTTGCGGGCCTTGGCCGTCAAGGCGATATAGTCCCTGTCTATGACATTTTTGCCCGCAAAGACCTTTTTGGTCATTTTTTCGATGTCCAGCCAGCTGAACTGGGCGGTGCAGGGGGAACCTTTCAGCTTCATTCCGAACAGGGCGATACAGACTGCTTTTTTAAGGGAGGCGGGAGCACTTTCGAAAGGAGCTAATTTATTGGGGCAGTCATAATCCATTTTCTTCATCTGCGCCTGTCCGGGAAGACAATAGTCGATCCGGATACGGGCTATGTTCTCAATGCCTTCCGAATCCTTTTTAGGGATGATCTCAAACATCGCCAGCTGGGTGGTAGCCGAGCCTATGCTGCTGCCTTCCAGCCGCAGTGTGGTATCTTCCAGGGCGCTGCGTTTATTCTCAAAACCCAGGAGGCGGTATTCCTGCACCAGGGTGGTATCGAATTGAGCGGTGATACAGACCTTGTCGGCGACGCCGGGCATGTGATTGGCGAGGAGGTTCAGCATTGCGCTTTCGCCCTGTTGTGTGTCATCCATCGTGGTGAAGCTGCCATGTCCTGCATCGGCCAGTATCGCCAGTTCCGACCCTTCATCTTTATTCATGCCTACACCCAGGCAGGAGAGATGTATGCTGTCCTCATACTGGCTGCGGACAAGCTCTACCAGGTCACGCTTTTTAGCCGGCGCAGTGGAGATGTCGCCGTCCGTGATCAGGATGACCCTGTTATTGCCACCCGGCATAAATTGGGCGGCGGCTACTTTATACGCCATACCGAGACTTGTCTCACCGGGAGAGGGGCCATCGGCGTATAGCTGTTCGATGGCTCTAAGCAATTGTTCTTTATTGGAGCCCGGAACGCCTGTCAGCATGCGCTGTCTTCCTCCGTATTCGATGAGGGAAACGGTGTCGATGTCCCGCAGGTTCCTTACCAGGAGGTGAAGGCAGGATTTGACGAGAGGAAGCTTGTTGGGCATGTCCATGGAGCCGGTGACATCGATGAGAAAGACGAGGTTGGCCGGCGGCGTGTTGGGGAGAATGGCTTTTTTCGCGCAGATATTCAGGCATAACAGCCGGTGTGCTTCGTTCCAGGGGCAGGATAATAACGCGGAGGAGCAATGGAACGGGTCTTTTTCCTGCGGGTCCTCATAATAGAAGTTATGGTAGTTCAACATTTCTTCCAGCTTGATGGCTTCGGCCGGCACGGGCAGTCCCATGTCAAGGAAGCGCTTGATATTGCTATAAGAGATGCTGTTGCTGTTACAGGCAAACGATACGGTAGCGTATTCGCTGACAAATGGATTTTCCACCAGAGATGTCTGCAAGATATTGCCGTCGATGGGTTGTTCTGTACCGGCGCCCCTGATGACGGAGATCAGGTTGTTCTTTTTGGAGGCCTGTGGGAAGGGGAGCTCTTTTAGAATGACGCGAAGGAATTCCGACGAGCTGACGGGGGTGGAATATTTCTCGTATCCGTCGATGGAAAATGTCAGTGAATCGTCTGCCGTCCGGGATATGATCTCGAAATTCCCATAGGGGCCTGTTTTACATAGCATCCCTGTAGACCGTACGAAGATGGAGACGTGTTGAAGATTATCGCCGTGCGGGCCTTTTACCTCCCCTGTAAAAAAATACTGGGCAGATAAAGGCATATTTAAAATGCTAAGCAGTATTATGGAACCTGTTATTTTCAAGCCCTTTAAAATTACAAAGAATGTCTGAAAAGAGCGTGCCGGGGTAAACAGGGGCCCGTGGCGGGGAGAGTGGGTAGTTTTTTCCTCAATTAAAGCCTTGGCTCGAACTTGTAACCCATGCCGTACATGGATTTAATATAATCCGAACAACCGGCCATGCTCAGCTTACGTTTGAGGTTCTTTATGTGGGAGTAGATAAAGTCCAGGTTGTCATAGCTCATGATCTCGTCGCCGGACAGGTGCTCGGCAATAGCGTTCCTGGATATGATGCGGTTCTTATTGGAGGCAAGGTATAGCAGGAGGTCGTATTCTTTTCGGGTGAGGTCTACCGGCTTGTCTTCGATAAAGACGCTTTTACCTTCTATGTCAATGACCAGCTCATTGAAGACCAGTACGCTGGTGCCTTCAAATCTGCGTCTGCGGATGACGGCTTTTATGCGTGCGCTGAGTTCGGATAAATAAAAGGGCTTGCTGATATAATCGTCTGCGCCGAGGTTGAGGCCCTCGATCTTGTCATCGATGGAGTTCCTGGCAGAAATGATGATGACTCCGTCTGTCTTGTTATTCGCCTTGAGCTGGCGGAGGAGATGGAGGCCATTGCCATCTGGCAAAGAGATGTCCAATAATATACAGTCGTAATCGAATACTTCGATTTTGTCAAGGGCCGTTCGGTGGTCGTGTGCAATTTCACATAAATAGCTCTCGCCTCTTAAATATGTTGCCATGCTATTGGAGAGCTCTATTTCATCTTCTACAATGAGGATCTTCATAGAAATTAAAATACGCGAAACATTCTGTGGGAATTCTGTATTGGGCTTTTCAGTATTACGGGAATGCTAAGCCATTCTGTCGGGAATCTGGATATTTCCTGCAGACTTTTTGTATTTATAATACTATTATTATCAAATGGTTATGCAATAATTATCCTTGCATTAAATAACAACCGGATCGCAGCGGGCCTGACGGAATACCGGCATTTTTGCCTTACCCAAAATAACCTTACATGAAGGCCGTTCATCTTTTGCTAACTGCATTATTTACTGCCGTTGCTTTATCAGGTTACACACAGGCAACGTTCAAAGGGAAGGTATTCAACCATCGTAATCAAGACAGGCTGTATGGGGCTATCGTCTCCTGTACGGATGTTCATGGGAAGACAGTCAATACTGTTACAGACGATGATGGAGCGTTCAAGTTCAAGCATCTCGCGTACGGTGATTACGATGTAAAAGTAGAGTATGTAGGATTTGCGTCTTATAGCTCGCATGTGACCATTGTCGAGGGCAAGCCTTCGGAAGTGCGAATAGAGTTGGAAGAACAAGTAAGGGAGCTGGCGGATGTGCGGGTATTCGGCAAGATCAATGCAGAAGAGGAGACAGGTGCGCGGCAGAAGGAACAGCGAAGCTATAATATCGTCAACGTCATATCGGCAAGGGCGATGGAGCGATCCCCGGA
>DASZWE010000758.1:0-5201 GCA_035546735.1 Puia sp. | reverse complement strand
TTGGCGGCATCCTCAATTTCGGTATCAAAGGCACGGACAGCCGCACCGGAAAAGAAAATGCCAGCGCCTTCATCGATTCGGTAAAGCTGGCAAGCCACCTGGCCAATGTAGGAGATGCAAAGACCCTTATCATCCATCCTGCCAGCACTACGCACGAGCAATTGGGTGAGAAAGAGCAGATCGCTGCAGGGGTACAGCCCAACCAGATCAGGATCAGCGTAGGTATCGAACATATAGACGATATCAAGGCGGACTTCGAACAAGCTTTTGAAAAAGTATTTGTGGGAGAGCTGGTAGCCTGATCCGATGTCCCATGAGATTCACCTATCATCAACCGTTGAGGCTGGAATCCGGCCTCACGGTTCCGGTCTGGCACCTGGAGTATACGACACAGGGCAGGCTCAACGCCACCGGTGATAACGTCGTATGGATCTTTCATGCGTTGACAGCCAACAGCGATGCGTCGGAATGGTGGCCGGGACTGGTGGGAGAGGGCAGGCTGTTCGACCCCTCGGTATACTACATCGTTTGTGTCAATATGCCGGGCAGCTGCTATGGGAGTATCAGTCCGGAAGATACGGATCACCATAGCGGCCATCCTTATTATCACGATTTCCCGGTGTGGACTACCCGGGATATGATAAGGGCGTATCAACCCCTCCGGACATCGTTAGGCATCCGGAAGATACACATAGGCATCGGGGGCAGCATGGGCGGACAACAGCTGTTGGAATGGGCCATCGAGGAGCCGGAACTGTTTACCCATATCGTACCCATTGCCACCAATGGAAGACATTCACCCTGGGGCATTGCCTTTAACACGGCGCAACGGATGGCTATCGAGGCGGACCCGACCTGGCAGGAGCGACGTAAAGGAGCAGGGCTACAAGGCATGCGGGCGGCAAGGGCCATGGCCCTTCTCTCGTACAGGGACTACGGGGCTTATGGACAGCTGCAGCCCAGACAGGAAGAGCAGATGGCGGAGCGGGCCGGCACCTTGTATGGACAGGACGCAAACACCGCCGGCGGGGCCTCCTCCTACCAGCGGTACCAGGGAGAAAAGCTGGTGCGCCGGTTTTCCGCCTTTAGCTATTATGCGCTGAGCCTCAGCATGGATGCGCATGATGTCGGCAGGGGCCGGGGAGGGCTGGGGCCGGCATTGAGCCGGATAAAGGCTAAAACCCTGGTCATCGGCATCGAGTCGGACATCCTCTTCCCCGTGGCGGAACAGCGAGCCGTAGCGACACTGATCCCGGGAGCAACCCTAAGATTGATACAGTCTCTGTATGGCCATGATGGATTTCTCCTGGAATTTGTGCAGATCGAGCAGTTGGTAAAAGGATTCCTGGACGCGCAGACCGAAGTGGAAAAACGCTTGTATTTGATATAAAATACGGAACTTTGCAGGCCCATTGGACGCCCCTCCTCCGAAGGTCGTTCCGGGTCCGCTATAAAGAAACAAATAAAAAAATGGAAACTCACAAGCAGCTCACCATCGGGCTATTCGGATTTGGCGTAGTAGGCGAAGGTCTTTATAAAGTACTTCAGCAAACCCCCTCCCTGAAAGCTTCTATCAAAAAGGTCTGCATCAAGAACCCCGGTAAAAAACGGGAAGCTCCGGCAGACCTGTTTACCACCGACAGGAACGAAATATTGAACGATCCCTCCATCAACGTAGTGGTAGAAGTGATCAACGAGTCCGGACCGGCCTTCGAGATCGTCTCCACCGCACTGAAGAACGGCAAGTCCGTCGTCAGCGCCAGTAAAAAAATGATCGCGGAACATCTACCCGAGCTCCTCCAGTTGCAAAAGGATACAGGGGAATCTTTCCTGTATGAGTCGGCCGCCTGCGCCTCTATCCCCGTTATCCGCAATCTGGAAGAATATTATGACAACGACCTGCTACATTCCATCAAGGCCATCGTCAACGGCAGCACCAATTTTATTCTCACCAAAATGTTCGAAGACAAGCTGAGCTTCCAGGAAGCGCTCCTGCTGGCCCAGCAGCTGGGGTTTGCCGAAAGCGATCCATCCCTGGATGTGGAAGGCTTCGACGCCGCCAATAAGTGGACATTCCTGCTGACCCACGCCTATGGCATCGTGGTAGAAACCAGCGGCATCGTCTTCAATGGCATCCAGAACGTACAGGCAGGCGATGCAGCCGTGGCCCGTGAAAAACATTACGATATCAAGCTCGTTGCCCAGGCCAAAAAGCTCGAGACAGGCAAGGTAGCCGCCTTTGTATTACCACAGTTTGTCAAACAAGAGGACCACCTCTCCTTTGTAAAGAATGAATACAATGGAGTGGTCATCGAGTCCGGATTTGCCGACAAGCAATTCTTTTATGGCAAGGGCGCCGGCTCCTTCCCTACCGCCTCCGCCGTATTGAGCGATCTCTCCGCCCTGCGTTATCAATATAAATACGAATACAAAAAGCTCTATCATCACCACCCGCATGAGCTGACCAACGACTTCTTCGTGCGCGTTTATATAAGCTTTGATGACTGGAAATTCGTTCCCCGCGAAAAGTTCGAATGGATAGAAGAATGGCATGCCGAGACGGATCGTAAATACTTCATCGGCGTCATCCATTTCCGCGAGATACAGCAGAACAGCTGGTGGAAAGAGAATAACACCTCCCTGGTATTGACGCCGGAACCCATTATCGAGGACGTAGAGATCCGCAAGCTGAAAAAGAAAAGCCTGGAGCTGGCCGGCATCGTTTAATGCCAACGGTCCCGGACAAGGCCCTCCGACCTATCTGATAAGGCATCGCCCCTGGTCGCCCCCGGCCAGGGGGAGCCAAAAGCATAAGAGGTTACATCTAATTCACCATAAGGGAATGAGCATAAATTCCCACGATTTAAAGGTGAATATACCTTGCCCTGGAAAAAAATGCCCAACTTGGCACGTTTCCATGCGTTCATAGTGCCCTCCTGTTGCGCGCCCTTCGTTAATAGCTCTGGTTGGAACATGCATAGCAATAGAATGATCCTTAAATCATCAAATTGTCAAGATCATGTCATCCTCACCGACTGCATTGTTCTCAACGCCTGAAAAAGCCGCCCATCCGGAGAAATTCTCTTCCGGACTCTGTACTTCTTTTTTACCCTCCGGGATAGAAAAGACCTTTATCAGAGAAATGCCCGAACACCAGCTTCGGATCTCTGTGCGTCCTTTCTGTGTCGCCACGGACATCCCTATCCTTTTCAAATGGATAAGCCAGGAGTATGCCGGTCCATTGCTGACCAGGTCACGCCCTCCGCAGGAGCTGGAAGAATCCTATACCAGCATGATAGAGTCGGATTTTGCCCAGCCCTTTATGGGATTGGTAAATGACATCCCTGTCTGTCAGATGGATATTTACAGGATGCAGCAGGATGTCCTCAGTCTGAGCTATCCCACACGTCCCGGTGACTATGGATTGCAACTGGTAATAGCGCCATTGGCTGTACAGGATAACATGCTCCTGCTCTTACAGGCCTGCCTGGAATATTTCTTTTCCTTTGCCGAAGTTGGCAGGATCATCGTCAACATAGAAGAGGGAAATGAATACAACCGGCAGTTGTTCAAAAAGGCCGGCTTCCGGAGCCTGTACGATATCCGGACTGCTTACAGATCCTCTTCCCTCTATGGTCTGATCAGGCATTATAAGAAGCATTGTCCTTCTGATGACGCCACAGCTCATTGAAGATAGAGCTGTTGTTTCGGAGATATTCAAAGCTGCCTTCATCTACGATACGGCCCTGGTTCAGGATATATACATAGTCGAACCTGCCTAACAGATGAAGACGGTGCATCGAGGAGATAATAGCCTTGTCGGAGAAAGCATTGAACAAACCTTCATATATCAATGCCTCCGTCCGGGGATCTACACTGCTGGTAGGTTCATCCAATAATACAAGATCGCTGTCACGGGCGGCCAGGATACCCCGGGCAAGGGCCAGACGTTGCTTCTGCCCTCCTGAAAGATTTACTCCCTTCTCCCGTATATCCGATTCCAACCCCTGTGGTAATTGCCGGACAACTTCAGAAAAGTACGCGCTGTCGCACACCTGCAGTATCTCTTCTTCCGCAAAGGGCAGTCCCAGTGTCACATTATAGGACAGCGTGTTCTCGAATATCTCCGGCTCCTGTGGAAAGAGCGTGACGGATTCATTGAGCTTCCCCAGGTCCTCGGGTCGCCCATCCACCATCAGGACCATACCCGGCTCGGGGGAATACAATCCTCTCAGCAGGGACAGCAGTGTGGACTTGCCGCTGCCGCTTGCTCCTATCAGAGCTATACGATGGCCGCGTTGTATACGCAGATGTAGATTATGGAGGCTTTGCGCATGCGCCCCGCTGTCATAAGCGATATTGTGTGAAAAGTTCAGCCGTTGTATCTCGATGGTCTTCCAGCCATCGGGCAGCGATCCGGGCTCATCCGGCCGGTGATGCTCGGCATAGGCGGCGCCGATGCCCGCAGCAGTCTGCACATAGGTATGGAACTGTACGATGTCCGTATACTGCCAGGCAATGTCCTGGAAGACGCTGGTAAATTGATTCACATAGCCCAACAGCGTAACCAGACCTCCCACCGCGAAGGCCGTACCAGGCGTCCAGTGCTGATAGATATAGCCAAAGGCGATCATGCCATAGATGCAGACGATGAGCATTTCGGCCGTGAACCATTTCCATTCATTCACAATGGCGCTTTTGCGAAAAGGAGAAAGGATATTGCGCACTTTCCCCATCAATCCCGTCTCCATACTGTTCTCCAGCCGGAGCGTAATGACGGTGATGATATTCGACAGACTGTCGAACAGCGTTGACGAGACGATATGCTCTCTTTCATTGACCTCGTCCAGGGCTTTGACAAAGGGCTTGTCATAGGTGCGGATGATAAAAATGGTGAATATCCCCAGACAGACGGCAATGCCGCCATACAGCGGTGAAAAATAAAGCATGGCCGTAACGGAAAACACGAACTTGCCAAGCGCATAGACATACATAAAACCCCTGTCGAAAAATTCCCTTAGCGCTTCATATGCCTTGCGTATGCGGTTGATGGTAGAGCCGCTGTGATGATCCTGATGCCATTTGACGGGCAGATGGAGCACCTGGTGATATTTTTCCTGGAGGAAATTACGGCTCAGATGGAACGCCAGCGTTCTTTCCATCACCCGGGCCGGTCCATGAAAACACCATTGCAGGACTTT
>DASZWE010000757.1:0-3803 GCA_035546735.1 Puia sp. | reverse complement strand
AGCCCATTCTCCATCATGCTGTCCACCCGCTCATTGATACGCTGATGCAGCTCCTCTTTTGGCAGGAACAGCCCGATCTTTTCCATCCGGAAAGGACGCTGCTTCTTTACCAGGGTTCGAAAGCTGAGGATGGATTGTCCGGTAGCTTTTTTGACCTCCAATGCCCGCATCATCCGCTGTGGATTTTGTATCTCCCCTACCCGGTAGAGCGCAGGGTCATTGTCCCGGATCTGCTCCTGTAGCCAGGTCAGCCCTCCGGCTTCATAATGATGCTGTATCTGCTCCCGTATGGCCGGGTCGATGGGAGGTATAGCATCCAGCCCTTCGGAATAAGCTTTGATATAAAGTCCCGTACCACCCACCATCACGGCCACGGGCGGCTTATTTGCCGCAGCCTGGTTATAAAAGATCTCCTCCGTCCACCCGAGGGCCAGCTCCTCGTAGGCGGCGGCGGTCACTTCTTCATGAATGGAATGGGAATTGATAAAATAGTGGTCAACGGCTCTCAGCTCTTCGGGAGAAGGCTTGGCAACGCCGATATTCAGCTCCTTAAAACATTGCCGGCTGTCGGCAGAAATAATTTGGGTGGAAAGTTCCTGTGCAAGGCGAACAGCTGCAGCCGTCTTGCCCACTGCCGTAGGGCCTGTGATAATGATGACGGCACGCTCATTCATCCGCACCGGATTCTTCGCTTTCTTCCTCACTTTCGCTCTCTTCTTCCTCCGCATCCGTACCATCTTCCTCCTTTACTCCAAACCCTTCCGTCCCCTTGGTGAGATCGTATTTCTCCTCTATCTCGGTGAGCTTGTCACCCACCAGCCCCTTGGTCCCATACTGGCTGGGCGGAATGCCTTCCGTCTTGACGACAGCAGGATAGTCCAGCTTGCCACTCTCCTCCTTCGATACGTTGATCAGTTCCACCAAAAAGCCCCAGTTCTTGACAAAATCGTATACGTAGATAAATTTCTGATTTGGGTCGCGTATTTCCGAACCGATGGTGGTGGCTTCCATCAATAAGGGTTCCACCTTATAGGGCTTGTCGTATTTTTCCAGTGATATTTCCCTGCCCCGCTGCCAGTTGTCATTGCTGCGATAAAAAGTGGCCTGGTGCTTACTGTCAAATTCATAAGCCCGCAGGATCACCTGGTGCAGCTGCAGAAACGTCTGGGTATGCCTGATCGCTACATCCCGGTAAATGCTATCATCTTCCTCAAAATAAACCCTGAATTTCAAGATCGCCATAAGCTTAAGATACAAGTGTTAATTGGGTCACAATATAATATGAATTATCGGGATTTGCACCTGTTTATCCACCAGCGCTCACCAGAGCCGCGATCAGCGGCTATTTTACAGGGACCAACTTCATATCAGCCGCTTTTTTCATCATAAAGCCGACCGCAGCTTCATAATTATTTTCAATAACTCCGTCCAGGATAGCTTCCCGTATGGCCGTCTTCAGCTCACCCACCTGCTTCCCGGGCGGCAGCCCGAATTTCTCCATGATCATTTCCCCTGTGATGGGAGGTTGCCAGTTGCGCAATTGATCCTTTTCCTCCACCTCCTTCATCCGGGCCCGAACCATCTCAAAATTCTCCAGGAACCTGCGAACCTTCTGCTTGTTTTTCGACGTGATATCCGCCTCGCACAAGGTCATCAACGCATCGATATCTTCTCCGGCATCGAACAAAAGCCTGCGTATGGCGCTGTCGGTAATGTTCTCCTTCGTAAGACTGATAGGACGCAAATGATATTCCACCAGCCGCCTTACAAAACGCATTTTTTCATTCTGCGGTAGCTTCAGCCGGGCAAATATCCGGGGCACCATCCTGCCCCCTACCACCTCATGCCCATGAAAGGTCCAGCCATGATCCTTTTCAAACCGCTTGGTAGCCGGCTTGCCGATGTCATGCAGTATGGCGGCCCATCGGAGCCAAAGGTCATTCGTATGGGGAGCGATATTGTCCAGTACCTGGAGGGTGTGATAGAAATTGTCCTTATGCCCCATCCCGTCAATATACTCTGCGCCGGCCAGCTCCACCATCTGAGGAAATATCATCGTCAGCAGCCCGCTGCGGTACAGCAGGTCGAACCCTATAGAAGGCCTGGAGCTAAGGATGATCTTATTGAGCTCGTCCGTTATCCGTTCCTGGCTTACGATACCGATGCGGTGGGCGTCCTCCCTGATGGCCCCGAAAGCCGCCTCGTCGATGGTGAAATGTAATTGCGTGGCAAATCGAATGGCCCGCATCATCCGCAAGGGGTCGTCGCTAAAGGTCCGTATGGGGTCCAAAGGGGTCCGTATCAGCCGCCGGTCCAAGTCCCCCATCCCATCGAATGGATCGATCAGCCTGCCATAGTCCTCCTTGTTCAGGCTGATAGCCATGGCATTGATGGTAAAATCCCGCCGCAGCTGGTCGTCCTCAAGGGTTCCCGGTACAACGGTAGGATTGCGGGAATGCTGGCGGTAGCTTTCCTTGCGCGCCCCCACAAATTCAATCTCCCAGTCATCCAGCTTTATCTGGGCAGTGCCGAAATTTTTAAAAAAGGATACCGTAGGCCGGGGCTGAAAGCTGTCAGCCACCTTATGGGCCAGCTCGATGCCATCCCCCACACAAACAATATCCGCGTCCTTGGTCGGACGGCCAATGAGCTTGTCCCGTACAAATCCCCCTATGAGGAAGCAGGGTACTCCCAACTCACCCGAAGCCGCAGCTATCTTGTTGAATACGAACAGTTCCTTCTCAGTGCAAATGATATCCATAAACTTGGCAAACCTACATTAATCTGTCCAATTCACCTACCCTCCCAGGGTCGCCAATAGTTGCTCATCCCTGATATGATGCGCGCAATTGAAATGCCCCAGCGGACAAGCCTTATATCCATGCAGGCCGCAAGGCCTGCAATCAAGCGGCTCCCGTACCTCCACGATAAAGCTTTTATCAGACAAAGGTCCAAATCCAAAAGCAGTAACTGTAGAGCAATAAATGGCCGTCACAGGAGCATTCAGCGCAGAAGCAAAGTGCAGGGGGGCCGAGTCATTGGTATAGTTCATATGCGCATCCCGCATAAGCGCAGCCGATTGTAAAAAACTAAATTGACCGCTCAGGTCCACCGCCCTGGTCTCACCTGCAATGTATTTACACAGTTCCTTATCGCCAGGTCCCCCCAATAAATAAATGGTATAGTTCCCAGGTGCCTTTTTAATAAAATCCACCCACTTCTCTTTCGGATATTGCTTGGTAAACCACACCGAGGCGGGCGATATGGTAATGTAGGGGCTCTTTTTATATGTCTGCACCTTTTCGTAATCCGCCGCCGAAGGATAAAGCCCTGGACGGGCAGGCTGCCCGTCCGTAAGATGCCGGATCAGTTCCTGGTTACGCGCTATCTCATGAAGAGGGGCCTCGCTGGTGCTGACAATATGGGGTATACGACGGGTGAACCGGCGGCTTAGCGGGTTCTTGTCAAATCCTATCGTCTCGCCGGCCCCGGAGAAAAAGGTCAGCAGTCCCGTTGCCGCAAATCGCTGCACGTTGATCACGATGTCATATCGCGTCTTCCGGATCTTCCTCCCCATGCGTACCAGGTTGCGGAGTTTCTCCTTCTTTTTATCCCAAACCAGCACCTCATGCAAAAAAGGATGCCCCGCCAGCAGCCCTTCATTGCCTTTACGAAGTAAAAAATCTATTTGCGCGTCGGGAAAATAAGCGTGCAGCTTCTCTATAATGCCTGTCGCCAATACCACATCTCCAATGAACGCCGTTTGTATTACCAGGATTTTTTTCACGGAGGTAAAATTAACG
>DASZWE010000756.1:0-12061 GCA_035546735.1 Puia sp. | reverse complement strand
GTAAGTCCAATGCCGTGAAGGCGGAGGGTGGACGTGCGTTGAAGTCCCTCAGCGACGTATTAAAGGGTAAGCAAGGCCGGTTCCGTCAGAACCTGCTGGGTAAGCGGGTGGACTACTCCGGTAGGTCGGTAATCGTCGTCGGTCCCGAGCTGAAGCTGCATGAGTGTGGTCTTCCCAAGGATATGGCTGCCGAGCTGTTCAAACCCTTTATCATCCGCAAGCTGATCGAGAGGGGTATTGTAAAGACGGTGAAGAGCGCCCGGAAGCTGGTGGACAAGAAGGAAGCCATTGTCTGGGATATCCTCGAAAATATACTGAAAGGGCATCCGGTGATGCTGAACCGTGCTCCAACGCTGCACAGGTTGTCTATCCAGGCCTTCCAGCCGAAGCTGATCGAAGGTAAAGCTATTCAGCTGCACCCGCTGGTATGTACGGCCTTCAACGCCGACTTTGACGGTGACCAGATGGCGGTTCACGTACCGCTGAGCAGCGCGGCTATCCTGGAAGCGCAGCTGCTGATGTTATCTTCTCACAACATCCTCAACCCGCAGAACGGTACGCCTATCACCCTGCCCAGCCAGGACATGGTATTGGGTCTTTACTACATCACCAAGGGCAGGAAGTCTACGGACAAGGAGAAGGTGAAGGGTGAGAATAAGATCTTTTACAGTGCTGAAGAAGTAATTATAGCTTATAACGAGCAGCGTGTGGACCTGCATGCTTATATCAAGGTCAAGACGCAGGTAAGGAACCATCACGACCAGTTGGAGAACAAGCTGCTCGAGACTACGGTGGGAAGGGTGCTGTTCAACCAGTTCGTTCCTACGGAAGTAGGTTTTGTGAATGCGCTGCTGACGAAGAAATCCCTTCGGGAGATCATCGGTAATATCATCAAGTGGACGAATATCCCCAAGACGGTGAAGTTCCTGGATGATATCAAGCAGTTGGGTTTCCGTATGGCCTTCCGTGGTGGATTGTCCTTCAACATCAATGACCTGATCATTCCCGATACGAAGGAAGAGCTGCTGGAGAATGCCAAGGGCGAGGTGAATGAGGTGTGGGACAACTACAATATGGGTCTGATCACTAACAACGAGCGTTATAACCAGATCGTCGATATCTGGAGCCGTGTGGATACCCGTATCACGGAGACTTTGATCCATGAGCTGAGCTCGGACAAGCAGGGTTTCAACTCTGTGTATATGATGCTGGATTCCGGCGCCCGTGGCAGCAAGCAGCAGATCAAGCAGCTGGCTGGTATCAGGGGTCTGATGGCCAAGCCCAGGAAGTCCGGCAGCACGGGTAGCGAGATCATCGAAAACCCCATTCTGTCCAACTTCAAGGGTGGTCTGAACGTATTGGATTACTTCATCTCTACCCACGGCGCCCGTAAGGGTCTGGCGGATACGGCCTTGAAAACGGCCGATGCCGGCTATCTCACCCGTCGTCTGGTGGACGTGGCGCAGGATGTGGTCATTACGGAAGAAGATTGCGGCACTCTGCGTGGTATCGCCACCTCGGCCCTGAAGGACAATGAAGATATCGTAGAACCTTTATATGACAGGATATTGGGGCGTACATCCCTCCATGATGTATATGATCCTTCATCCGACAAGCTGATTGTCAGTGCTGGTGAGCAGATTACGGAAGAGATCGGCAAGGCTATCGAAGATGCCGGCATCGAGATCGTGGAGATCCGGAGCGTGCTGACCTGCGAGAGCAAGCGTGGCGTCTGTGTAAAATGTTATGGCAAGAACCTGGCGACAGGCTATACGGCCCAGAAGGGTGATGCAGTGGGTATCATTGCAGCCCAGTCCATCGGTGAGCCTGGTACGCAGCTGACACTTCGTACCTTCCACGTAGGTGGTGTGGCCGGTAGCGCCTCTGTAGAATCTACCATGACTGCCAAGTTTGAAGGAACCGTACAGTTCGATGGTCTCAGAACGGTGGTAGCTGAAAACAACGAAGGAGCCAAGGTACAGGTTGTTATCGGCCGTACGGGTGAGGTTCGTATCATGGATGTGAAGAATGACCGTCTGCTGATCACCAACAACGTGCCCTATGGCGCTACGTTAAATGTGAAGGATGGACAGAAGGTAGCCAAGGGCGAGGTCATCTGTACATGGGACCCCTTCAACAACGTCGTTATCTCCGAGATCGCCGGTGCTGTGAAGTTCGATGCCGTCATCGAAGGTATCACCTATCGTGAAGAGGCTGACGAACAGACCGGACACCGTGAGAAGGTGGTTATCGAAACCAAGGACAAGACCAAGATACCTACTATCAATATCGAAGGTAACAAGGAGATCAAGACATACAACCTGCCTGTAGGTTCGCACATCGTTGTAGAAGGCGGTGATGAAGTGAAGGCTGGTCAGGTAATCGTGAAGATACCACGTGTATTGGGTAAGCTCCGGGATATCACCGGCGGTCTGCCCCGTGTAACGGAACTGTTCGAAGCGCGTAATCCTGGCAACCCGGCTATCGTGAGCGAGATCGATGGTGTGGTGACGTTTGGTAATATCAAGCGTGGCAACCGTGAGATCATCGTAGAAGCCAAGGACGGTGTAGTGAAGAAGTACCTGGTACCGCTGACGAGGCAGATCCTGGCACAAGATGGTGACTTTATCAAGGCGGGCGCTCAGCTATCCGACGGACAGGTGGCTCCTGCGGATATCCTCTCCATCAAGGGTCCGTTTGCCGTACAGGAATACGTTGTGAATGAGATCCAGGAAGTATATCGTCTTCAGGGTGTGAAGATCAACGACAAGCACATCGAGGTCATCGTGCGTCAGATGATGCGTAAGCTGACCATTGTCGACCCGGGCGATACGCGATTCCTGGAAGAAGATACGGTAGACAAGTTCGAGTTCCTGGAAGAAAATGACTGGATCTTCGATAAGAAGGTGATAAGTGATCCGGGTGAATCCGGCAAGCTGAAAGCCGGGCAGATCGTAAGTCTCCGGGAAGTAAGGGAAGAGAATTCCATCCTTCGCAGGAATGACAAGAAGCTGGCTGAGTTCCGTGATGCGAGGGCTGCAACCTCTGCACCCTTGCTGCTGGGTATCACCAAGGCATCCCTGGGTACGCAGAGCTGGATCTCGGCTGCATCCTTCCAGGAAACCACGAAAGTATTGTCTTCTGCCGCCATCCAGGGCAAGAGTGACGATATGCTGGGTTTGAAGGAGAATGTTATCACAGGTCACCCGATACCGGCAGGTACAGGGCTTCGTGACTTCGAGAACATGATCGTGGGCAGCAAGGAGGAGTATGAGCTGCTGCAAACTACCCGCGAGGCCATGCAATTCGATGACGAAGAGTAACCTTAAGATATGTTAAAAAAAACCAAAGTAGGGGGCGAAAGCCTCCTACTTTTTTTATATTCGCGTTTATGAAGCAATTAGCTACTATTTTAAGTGTTGCATCCCTGGTTTTGTGTGGCGTATTGTTCTACCTGTTCGCGCATCATACCGAGCAGCTAAAGAGCATTTCCGCCATCGAGCAAAGGAAAGGCACGCCCGACCATTTCAGGATCGCGTATTTTGACCTGGATACGCTGCAGGCCAATTATGACTATTTCAAGGAAGCCATGACCAAGCTGAAGGCACAGGAAAATGATATGAATATGCGGTTGGCCAGCCTCAACAGGAGTTATCAGAAGAAGGTCGATGCATGGCGTCAGAAGAGTAATACAATGACCCAGGCGGAGGCTGAGCAGGCGCAGCAGGAATATGCCGGCGACCAGCAGAATTTCCAAAATCAGAAGCAGCAGCTGGAGTCGGAGCTGTATAAGAACACGGAAGATTATAAGTCACAGATCCGCAAGAAAGTGGAAGATTTTCTGAAGAGATTCAACAGCCGGGGAGAGTATTCCTTCATCTTCGCATATGACCCCGGGTCATTCATATATAACAAAGACACCATCTATGATATCACCTCCGTGCTGGTGAATGGACTGAATGCGGAGTATGCCACTGACAAGAAGAAAAAATGAGTATATTGGGGTTTAATCTCTAATTGCTTTCATGTCAGAACCCACCAAAACTTTCAAACCGTCCCTGGGATTGCTGGACGGAACCATGATCGTAGCCGGCTCCATGATTGGGTCCGGTATTTTTATTGTTAGTGCGGATATTACCCGAAATGTTGGGAGCGCAGGCTGGCTGATCTTTGTATGGCTGATCACGGGATTTATGACCTTGTCGGCGGCCATGAGCTATGGGGAGCTGAGCGCTATGTATCCCAAGGCGGGCGGGCAGTATGTCTATCTACGGGAGGCTTATAATCCCCTGACCGGCTTTTTGTATGGCTGGAGCTTTTTTTCCGTCATTCAGACCGGGACGATAGCGGCTGTGGCCGTGGCTTTTTCCAAATTCTCCGGGTATTTTTTTCATCCATTGGAATTGAAGGATGAGAATATTATCCTGCAAATAGGCAGCTTTAAATTGTATATAGCCCAGCTGGTGTCCATTGTTCTCATCATACTGCTGACATATATCAATACCCGGGGTATTGAATCGGGGAAGTGGATACAGACCATTTTTACCGTTACGAAATTACTGTCGCTTTTTGGGCTCATTGTATTTGGATTTTTTCTGGGAGCGCGGCATGATGTCTGGAGTATGAACTGGGCGGATGCGTGGCATATGCATTCGCTGGCGATATCCAAGGGAGGGGACAGCGTCATTGGCAGCAATCCTGTGATCGGGCTGGCTGTATTGGGGGCCATTGCGGCGGCCATGACCGGCTCCATCTTTTCCAGCGATGCCTGGAACAATGTCACTTTTATTGCAGGGGAGATGAAGAACCCCAAGCGGAACATCGGGCTCAGTCTCTTTTTAGGCACGCTGATCATCACCATTATATATGTATCCGCCAACCTGATGTATATCAGTGTACTGCCCCTGAACCAGATCGCGACAGCGCCGCAGGACAGGGTAGCCGTGGCTGCTGCCAACGTGATCTTCGGGCATATTGGCATGTACGTTGTAGCGGCCATGATCATGGTATCGACCTTTGGATGCAATAATGGACTGATACTGGCCGGCGCCCGTGTGTATTATACGATGGCACAGGACGGGCTGTTCTTTAAAGAAGCGGGCAAGCTGAATAAGCATACTGTTCCTGGCTGGGCTTTGTGGGCGCAATGTATTGTCGCGAGCCTGCTTTGTCTTAGCGGCAAGTATGGCGACCTGCTGGATATGATCTCTTTTGTGGCTGTGGCTTTCTACGCATTGACCGTACTTGGTATCTTTGTGCTCCGCAGGAGGGAGCCGGAGATGGAGAGGCCGTATAAGGCTTTTGGATATCCTGTGCTGCCGGCCATCTATATTGTGCTGGCGTTGGTGTTTTGTGTGGCGCTGATCATTCAAAAACCGCTGTACGCGACGTGGGGGCTGGTGATCGTGCTGGTGGGGATACCCATTTATTATGTGGCTGTGTCGAGGCGACAGGCGGCCCGTGGCCCTGAAGGACGACCAGGCGTGTAGCTGTCTGCGACAGATAAAATTTACATTATGACGGAATTCAATACACTGTTCGGAGCGTTTGGAAAGATCAAGGCGGGTGTCATTGGAGATATCATGCTGGATACGTATTGGTGGGGGCATGTGGATCGTATCTCTCCCGAGGCGCCCGTTCCTGTAGTATGCCTGGACAGAAAAGAATATCGTATCGGGGGCGCGGGGAATGTGGCGTTGAACCTGGCTGCCCTGGGCGCGAGCGTGGCTACTTTTTCCATTATCGGTGTGGATGAGGAAGGTAAAACACTGGAGGGGTTGCTGGGGAAAGAGGGCATCGATACGAGGTATTTATTAAAAAGCAATACCAGGATCACTACCAATAAGGCGCGGATAATGGGCCGGAATCAGCAGATGCTGCGGCTGGACTCGGAGACGACGGAGGACCTGTCGCCGGAGGATGAGGACAGGCTGCTGGCCCAGGTAGAAAGGTATATCCAGAAAGAGAAGCCCCATGTGATGGTATTCGAGGATTATAACAAGGGGGTGCTTACTGCGCGTGTGATCCGTGAAGCGATAGCGTTATGCGTCCGGGCCGGTGTCGTGACGGCTGTCGATCCAAAGAGGAAGAATTTCTTTTCTTATCAGGGGGTGACTATTTTCAAGCCCAATCTCAAGGAGGTAAAAGAGGGGCTGAACCTTCTTTTGGAGGAGGTGCGGCTGCCTATCCTGCAAACCATACATGTGCAGCTGGCCAAAAAGCTGCAACATTCCATCTCTTTTATTACCCTGTCGGAGAAGGGCGTTTTCTATCAACAGGAAAATCAGTCCGACATCATCGCTTCTCATCTGCGCAATATAGCTGATGTCAGCGGCGCCGGCGACACCGTGATCGCTGTGGCGTCCCTCGTGTATGCTGTGACAAAGGATATCCGGCTGATGGCCGAGATGGCCAATATTGCCGGCGGACTGGTCTGTGAGGAGGTGGGAACGGCGGCTATCAATAAAGACAGGCTGTTACATGAATGCAAGCTGTTGCTGGATGTAAAAAGCGGGGTGCGATGAAAAAATATGCGGTCATAGTGGCGGGTGGATCGGGGCAGCGCATGGGTACACAGGTGCCCAAACAATTTCTGCTCTTGCATGGCAAGCCTGTCCTCTGGTATACATTAAAGATCTTTCTCGAGGCGTATGAGGATATGGATATCATCCTTGTAGCGCCGGAGGAGCATATGGAAACCGCCCGAACCATGGTGCATGCTACTGGGGCGGCTCATCGTATCCGGATCGTGGCCGGAGGAGCGACACGTTTTCATTCCGTATTCAATGGGCTGCAGATCATCCGGGAGGAGTCCGTCATCTTTGTACATGACGGGGTGCGGTGTCTTCTGTCAGTGGAGCTGGTGCGTAGCTGTTATGAGCAGGCTGTCCGTCTGGGTTCCGCCATACCTGTCGTCAGCTCTAAGGACAGCATACGGGTGGTGACGGGAGCGGAAAGTGTTTCGGTGGATCGCAGCCGGGTCAAGCTGGTGCAGACGCCACAGACCTTTTTGAGCAGCTTGCTGTTACCAGCCTATTCACAGCCCTGCCAGGAATCTTTTACAGATGAGGCTTCCGTGGTGGAGGCGCATGGAGGGAAAGTGTTTTTGCTGGATGGAGAAGCTGCCAATATAAAAATTACCACGCCTATCGATCTGATCGTGGCGGAACATCTTTTACATATCTAAGGGGCCAGGGTAAGCGATTATTGCGATAAAAGAAGTAAGGTTGATCCTGTGCGCCAAAATTCCGGTAGAAATGAGCGATCCCTGGCTGTTCGGACCCTTCAAAGTCCAGCAGGATGGGCTGCCCGGCCCATTCACAGATGAGCCTGTCCAGCAGGAAATGATTGGCGCCTGCCTGACGGCCCGCGGCTGTAACGGTGGATTGCAGCAGGTATAGCCTGCTATTCTCCCCGGGCAGGAGGGCGGTTGCCAGCAGCGCTCCGTTGCTGTCCGTAATGGCCCTGAGCAACAGCTGTCCTTTTTCCTGCAATGTGCTGCACAAGGATCCAAAACGATCATAATCTTTTGGCGACAGATGCGGAAGGCGGTGGCTGTATTGTTGCCGGAAGAGGGAAAGGGTATGTGGGAGCGGCGGGTCCTGTATGTATCGGAGGGACGAACGCCCGGCCTTTTTCAAATTGTTCAGGAGGTCCTGTTTATAACCGGAGGCCAGCTCTTCATAAGATGGGGCCAGGTCCAGCACCATATTGGTGAATGGTTTTAGTCCGGGTAGCGCATTGCGATAATTAAGGAATATTTCGGCGAACTTATAATGCCGGTCTGCTGCTTTTAGAAAAGCATCGATCAATAAGGAAGGAACGGGGGCTGCTGCAAAAAGTCCCAGCTGTTGTGTAAAGGGCGGCTGGTAAAGATAGCGGATGCCCCATTTTCTTTTCCAGGTCAGGGGCATGACGATCTCATAATCTCCTGCGATAAGGGCATCCCATTTCCCGTCCGTCATATGGTCCAGGTAATACGACTTGCCATAGATAAGGTGGATACATGCATCCCATTTTGTATCGTCGATGTCCTGGCGCCGGAGATAATCGATATGGTGAGAGGAATGCATATCAGAAGGGGATATTGCCAAATATTTTGCGAAGGTGTATGTTTTGCACGTCGATGCTGAAAGAGATCTTTTTCCAGAAGGTATTTTGATCGGGCAGGGTCTTTAGCTGGTCGCTGAAGTCGCTGCTATAAAATATGGGGGCGTAGAAATTAAGAATATCCTGAAAGAGGGATAGCTGCAGGCCTCCCACGTAAAGGAAGCGGCTGGTGAGGGCATTCCCCTTCCATGCGTCGGCATAGGTGCCAACGCCCAGGAATACCTTGAGGGGCAGCCAGCCGGGAATGATGGAGCGAGGGAGCGTGCTGGTGAGATTAAGGGAGCTGACCCAATTATCGGATCGTCCTTCCAGCCAGGGGAAGCTGGGGACGCGTATTTTGAGATCTCCATCCCGCTGCATGATCTGCTGGCTGGCAAAGCCGGTGTATTCATTACGGCCTATGAAATAATTGCTATAGGTATAGTCTTCGTTACCTCCAACGCCTGTGAGCTTTGGCTGGTAGAAAGCGAGACCAATGCTTTCATCCTTTCCACCCAGGTAGCCAAATTTGGCAGCGAAGAGACGGAGGTCCATGCCTCCTCCTTCCGAATAGTTGAAGAAGTAATTTCCCTTGAAGTTGACACGGTAGAACCTGTCGCCCTGCTGTATCTGCAGGAGCGCCTGCCAGGGATAAAGGACGCGGCTGTCCTCCGCGTGGAAGCTCAGCTGGTTGAGATAGCGGAAATCGTATTTGCCCATGCCCCTGACATAGGAAAGCGAGTCGGTGCTCTTGACCACATAACCATCGGGGCCTTTTTCTCCAATGAGAAAGGTCTTCCATTCGATGTATTGACTGGTGGTGCTGCGTGGGGATGGGTTGTTCAGGGTAATGCGGATGCCGGGCGTCAGCTTGTAATAGCCGCCGAATAATTTATGTGCATTGCTGTCGATGGCAGAGAGAGAGGAAAATTTTTCTCCCCAGAGGGAAGCGACGACCTTTTTTATATGGGTTTCGGGATACCAGCTGTAGCTGATGCCGCCAATGCCATTCAGCTGTTTGCTACCTGTGGCATATAGTGGCGCTGCGAGGAACTGGAATCGGTCGGATGGGAGGTTATAATTATGTATCACGATGCCTGCCATCAGCTGATCGTATTTATTGTAGTTGATGACGGGAAGGAAGTTGATATAGTCGATGCTATCTGTGTTGTGGAGCGAGAAAAGATAGGTGGGACGTATTTTTCTGTGAGCCGGCACTGAGGGGAGGGGGCCTTTTGCATCCAGGAGGGCGAAGAGGGAGCTCCAGTCTTTCCGGCTGGTACGGGTGACAACGGACTGAAAGTCTTTCGGGTAGGGGTGTCTGAACCGCCATTGCCGGAAGTAGGTCTGCATGCAGCTGTCGAATAGCGGGAGGCCCATGCTGTCTGCCAGTAATTGCAGCCAATCGGCTGCTTTGGTATACACGATCAGATCGTAATTGGAGGATGTAAGATCTTCAGATGCCGTAGAAATGGGCTGGTCCCGGTGTTCCGCGGTGGTCATATTGAGAAAAAGCTCATCGGGATCTTCGGGCAATTTTTTCAATAGCCGCTGGATATGCCTGGTTTTTGGAAGATAGGATGGTGGGGGTGTTCCCGACGGATATTTCATTTTCTCATAGCGGCGATCGTACCAGGTATCGATGCCCTCGTCCATCCAGGGGTAGCGTCTTTCATTGGTGCCCAGGGCGGCGTAGAACCAATTATGACCTACTTCGTGTTCGATGAGGAGGTCGAGCTTTTTTGCCGTAGGCTGGTTGGTGATGCTTGTGATGGTGGGATATTCCATTCCACCCGGCGAACCCATTTTTGTTTCGACGGCGCTGACTGTGTTGTAGGGGTATTCACCAATGAGGGTTGAGCGAAAGCGTACGGCGTCTTTTATATAGCGGGTAGCATATTGCCAGGTGGGTTTGGCGGCAGGTCTGTAATAAGCGTAGATATCGATGGTCCTGCCAGAGGGAAGCCGGAGGGTGTCGTGGTCTACCAGGAATTTTTTATCGGCGAACCAGGCGAAGTCGTGGATGTTACCCTGTATATAATGGACGGTCTTAGCGGACCCTTCTGTTGTGGTATCCTGCTGCAGTTCGCCGGTGGCGGCTACGATATAGGCTTTTGGAACGGTGATGCGTACGTCGTAATCTCCGAACTCGCTGTAAAACTCACCCTGGTCGAGGTAGGGGATGGGGTGCCATCCGTCCTTGTCGTATACGGCGGGTTTGGGGTACCACTGTGTGACCTGGAAGGCGCCATCGGCATGGCCTCCCCGGGAGAAGTTAAAGGGCAGCTGTTCGTGAAAGGGGGTAGTGAGGAGGACTTTTTTGCCGGGGGGCAGCGGGTGAGGTAAAATCACCTTTATGATATCGATGTATCGGGGATGATCTTCCATGCGGGCCCTGATGCCGTCGGCGGTAAAATCCAGCCGATTGATATAGCCTCGTCTGTCCTTGTTGGAGAAATAGAAATCCGTGCGTCCGTTGGCCAGCAGCTGTTCGCTAAAGGCTGTCCTGTCATTTTTATAAGCATTGGGCCAGCAATGTATCCAGATATAGGATAGCGTGTCGGGAGAATGGTTGATGTATTCCATTTTGACGAAGCCGTCCAGGGTATATTCAACGTTGTCGAGGGAGACGTCGATGGTGTAGTTAACCTGTTGTTGCCAATATGACTGAGCATTCAGCTGTAGCGTGTAAGGTAAGAATATGAGTAAGAGTATTCTGTTCATAATTAGAATGATCCTGTACTATGCAGCATTCTGAAAAACTGGTCGAGGTTTTTCCCTGTGGATTGTTCGAGGCTTGCCTGCATATCCTCCGGGTATGGGTGTTTGAATTTCCAGGTGGAGAAGTAGGCGTGCATGCCTTTTGCCAGCTGATCTTTTCCAATCGACTCCTCCATAACGTGCATCCATACGGCTGTCTTGGCATATATGACCAGGCCGTAGTCCATTTCCGATGGGAAATCGGCCGCGGGCGTCTCGATGGGCTCGGTGGTCCTCAGCTGATCGATGACATTATAGATGGAAGCGAGGAAATCGTCCGCGGACAGCTTTTTGAGCCTGTCGGGTATCATGTCACCGAGGATGCCGTTGTACCTGTATTTTTCGGCTTCGTAGCGGAATTCATAGAAGGTATTGACTCCTTCGTCCATCCAGGGGTGTTCACGTTCGTTGGTGCCGAGCATGCCATAGAACCAATTGTGTCCTACTTCATGGGCAATGACGCCGTCCAGCTCCGCCTTGCCGGCTTTGGGGCTGGTGATCAGGGTGATCATGGGGTATTCCATGCCGCCCGAGGAGATATTGCCGGGGCCTTCCACAGCGCTGACCACCGGATAGGCGTATTCGCCCACCCAATTTGAATAGTGGAGGACTGCGTCCTTTATAAAGGAGATGCTATTTGTCCATTCTTTATTGCCGCCGGGGCGGTAGTAGGCAAAGACGTCGATGGTCCTGCCGGAAGCGAGCTGCAGGGTATCGTATTGAATGATGAGATCCTTGTCGGCGAACCAGGCAAAGTCGTGTACGTTGTCGGCGTGGTAGTCGAGGGTTTTAGCGCCGGCGTCCTGTGTTGGGGGCTTGTAGGAGGCGGGTGCGGAAGGCTTTTCGTGGTTGGCTGTGCCAATGCGTTTATAGGTATCCAGCTCGGAGGTGGTGAGGAGCTGGCCGGTGGCGCCTACTACGTATCCGCCCGGGAGGGTAATATGGACGTCGAAGCTGCCGAATTCGCTGTAGAATTCACCCTGGTCGAGATAGGGCATGGGATGCCAGCCTTTGCTGTCGTATACGGCGGGTTTGGGATACCACTGGGTGATCATAAAGCTTTTCCCTTCGTGGCCCATGCGGGAGAAATAGGATGGTATCTTGACAAAGAAGGGGGTAGCGATGGTAAGGCTTTTGCCGGGGGCCAGGGCCGTGGGCAGGCTCAATTTAAGGATATCGATATTTTGGCTGTCGGTCTCGGCGCTGGCTTTGA
>DASZWE010000755.1:0-3349 GCA_035546735.1 Puia sp. | reverse complement strand
CAGACGGTGGGTATACATGGTGAGCTTCCCCTCTTCGTCTCGGGGCCATTGATCCCGGGGTCTGTCCCAGTATAGTTCTACCCCGTTGCCATCGGGGTCATCCAGGTACAATGCCTCGGACACGCCATGGTCGCTGGCCCCGGTGAGGGGATAATTTGCATCGAGGAGCCGCTGAAGCGCTATGGCCAGGTCTTTTCTTTCGGGATAGAGTATGGCGGTATGGAAGAGTCCCGGCGCCTTCTCCGGGGCCGGTGGCTGGCCCTTGCTATACCATGTATTGAGCCCTATGTGATGGTGATAGCCGCCGGCAGAGATAAAGGCAGCTTCCGTGCCATAACGGACCATAAGCTGGAATCCAAGTAGTCCGCAATAAAAATCCATCGATCGCTGCAGGTCGCTGACCTTAAGATGTACATGTCCAATCCTTGTCGCCGGGGGAATGATATAGCTTTCCATGCAACAAATGTACGCAGATCCTGGTCATCAGAACCGATAGCGGATCCCCAGCGTAACGGGAAGCGCGATGAGATGATAGTCAATGGCGGTGGCCTTGTTGCCAAAATACTGCCCGCTGACGGAGGCCGCCAGACCGAACTTGCAGCTAAAGAAATAGGCGATGCTCATTTTGACGCCACCTGTAGGTCCGCCTTTTACGTCAGGCTTTGTCGTAAGGGTATTGCCGCTGTTCACGATCTGGTCTTTTGAAACAATGGACCATCCGGCGGAAAAGGAAATATTCGACTGCCAGCGCAAGGGTCCGCCGATGGTGAATTTCGCAAAGAGCTGGACAGGTATGATAGGCTTGCCTGCATAGACGGTATTGTATGTATTGGGAGCGGAGCCGGGATAAGCGACATCATCCTGGTAAGAGAGCGTGACATAGCCGGCGGAGACGCCTGCCTGAAACCAGGGTTTGAATATCCGGGAAATGGCCAGCTCCGCAGCAGGATGGCTGCCATCCGTACGGGTATGGGTTGTCGTGTTGTCAAATCTCGGGATGGAGTTGTAAGAGATGCCTCCATCCAGGGCTATCTCCCATTTCTTTTTACAGGGGGCGCTGCCCCTGACGTTTTCGGCGATATAGGCAGTATCGGAAAGAATGTACTGCACGCTGTCGGGCGAACCTTTGGAACTGTCGACAACCAGGCGGGGACGCATCTGAACGACGGTGTCACGGCATACCAGCATCCGGCTTAAGGTATCGAGAGCGGATATTGTCAGGGTATGGCCTGTCGTATCTCTAAAAGTAGTGACGGTGTCGATGCTGCGAATAAGCGAGACCAGCGTATCCGCCGTTTTTCCACGATGCCGGGAAGCAATGATCCGTCCCTGATAAAAGCTGATCTTTATATGCAGCGGGCGGTCTGCTGTACCAGGCTTTATCTCCAGCGGATTGATCCTTGTCTCGGCCTGTATGATCTTACAACAGCCATTCTCCTCTCCCGTATGATTGGGATAGAAGGCATTGCCACAGGTATGCAGGACATAGAACCAGCAGCCGGATGGTCCGGTGATCTTCCAGGCCGGTATACCGCTGCGGCCTTCCCCGGCGGGGTTCAGACGCACATATATATAATTGTATTGCGGCTTGTCCTTATTATAGAATCCCAGGTTGCCAATGGTGCCATCCTGTACAAAGCTCTTCTTGATATGTCTTGTGTGGAGGTCCTTATATCCATTGACAAAGCCAATGTCCTTCAGCAGCCGATCGAATATCCTGAATTCTTCCGGATACTTTCTCTGGCTTTCGGGATCCTTGATAAAATGAATGACGAGATTGGGAGTAGTGACGCCTTTCTCACGCTGGAGAAAAGGGAATTGAGGATGATTACCCAGCTTGTCGGTGAACAGGCGGGGATGCTCATGTATATCGAATTGGAAGAGAGGCGAGCTTTTCCTGCAATTATTCTGAGACCGCGCCTGTCCGAAAACAAACGCCAATACGATCAATAAAAAATATCTCATCAAGGGGTAAGGGGTTAAATGGCATTAACGTATAAATAGCCGTTTTGGTATATCGTTAATATATTATCCGCTACTAAATAAGGCATTAACAAAATGAATAAAAATAATTTATTATAAGGTTCCGTTAAACTTTCTAAAATATAATCCGTCCTAATCGAAATCATTTAGAAAAACTAAAACCTCCAACTAAAAACGTAATGTATGAAAACAAGGTCGTTGTATCTCATCGGGGCCGCCGTCACCCTTATGAGCATTTTATATGCTTGTAAAAAGGATAATAACAGTAGCAATAATGGTACATCCAGCGCTGATCTTCAAACTCAGTCCGATGACCAGACGCAGGTCACGAATGAAAACGATGCAGTTGTGGATGATGTAAACGCGGTGCTTTCCAGCCAGAGCGGAGTTACGGGCGCCAGCATCACTCCGGGCTATCAGCATGGTGTTGCCGCGCAGGGCGGTGGCAGCGTGGAAAGCCCTATATGCGACGCTACCGTAACGCTTGATACCACTTCAAGCACCCGCGTACTAACGATAACGTATAATGGAAGCAATTGCGGGATCACCCGTACCCGTACCGGCGTCGTCGTAGTTACCTGGCCTGCCGGTCATGAGTGGCGTGACAAGGGCGCTGTCATCACCGTCAGCTTCCAGAACCTGAAGATCACCCGTATCAGGGATGGCAAGAGCATTACCCTCAACGGTACGCACACTTACACGAATGTCAACGGCGGCAGCCTTCTCGACCTGGCTCTCGGGAAGATCAGCAGCGTTACGCATACCATCACCAGCGACGATATGTCCATCACTTTCGACAATGGCGCCAAACGCACCTGGCACGTTGCCCGTCAGAGAGTATATACTGTGGTAAATCAGGGCCTGCTGATCACGCAGACAGGTACGCATGCGGATGGCAATACCACGGGTATCTCCGAGTGGGGCGACAACCGTTGGGGCAATAGTTTCGAGAACGTCATTACGACCCCGCTGACAGTGGATCAGAATTGTAACTGGCGTCTGACAGGTGGAGTTATCGAGACCATCCGTCCCGAAGTGACCACGACCCTGACCTTTGGACTGGATTCCGGCGGCAATCCCACTGGCTGTCCTGGAGATGGGCTCTATTATTTTAAATTGGTCTGGGAAGGTGCAGGTAAAACGTATACGTTCATACTCCCCTACTAGGGTAAGAATAGGCCGGCTGACGCCGGCCTATTTTGTTAAAACCGGCCTGTGGCCGGTTTTGTTTTTTTCGTTACATTGCCTTCATGGAAAACGTCAGCGCAGAATGGCTCGGATCCCTCGAAGCCTTGAAAGAAGTCCCGTTAGAACAGCTGCAGTGGATGATCGACAACAGCACTGTCACCGAAATTCCGGACGGAGA
>DASZWE010000754.1:0-6969 GCA_035546735.1 Puia sp. | reverse complement strand
CCTAGCGGTTGTGGGTATAGATACGGCCCGAAAAGGGCTTGGCCCGGGAGGGCCTCTGCCAGAAGGCTTCGGAAAAGGTCTTGGCCGGGGATAGGTCTCCGTCAGGGTCGGGTTCTGCAGGAAGGCTTCGAAAAAGGCCTGGTCGGGAAAGGTTCCGCCAGGATAGCTTCGTGCTGGAATGGCCTCTGCCAGGAGGCTTCGGGAAAGGTCTCCGCCAGTGCAGGTTCTGCCAGGAGGCTTCGGAAAAAAGGTCTTGGCCGGGGACAGGTTCCGCCCGGGACGGCTTCTAACAGAAAGGCTTCGGGCGGGAAAAGATTCCTCCCGAAAAGCTTCGTACAAAAAAAGAATTCAGCCGGAAAAAGAATTCAACCAGAAAGGGTCTCAACCCCGAAAGGGCCTCCGCCGGGATCGGTCTCCGCCGGGAATGGGTCTCCGCCCGAAGTTGGCTCTCCCCCGAACATGGATGTCCGCCCGAAGTTGGTTCTCCGCCGGTCGGACAACCAGCGGACAGCCAGACTACTGTATGATCTCCGCCTGCAACTGGCCAATACACTGATGGATGACAGACCCGATCTTATCCACCAGCGCCGGGATCCCCTCCACCTGCGTCTTTGCCTTCGCATTGGCCTCCACCGTCCGTATCTCCTGCCGGATGGACTTGATCCCCATCGAATCCACAGTAGACTTCAGCTTATGAGCCGTTTTACCTACCTGGTCCCAGTTCTCGGTTTGCACCGCCTTGACAAGCTCATCCAGGTTCTGGGGTACCGTCTCGATAAAAAGAGCCACCATTTTCTTGATAAAGCCTTCATCTCCTCCCGATACGGATTGAACCATCGAAAGATCGTACAGCTTATTTTCGGGTAACATGCTTGTATGGTTTTTTAAGGGAATGTTCTTTTCAGATAAGGTCGCGGACACAGCCGTATGCATCGAAGCCCCCGATGCGGACACAGGAGCAGGTTCAGTAAGATTTCTGGATATCACCCGGAACAGCTTCGCCTCATCAAACGGCTTGGAAAGATAATCGTTCATTCCAGTTGCCAGATATCGGTCGCTGTCGCCCTTCAATGCATTGGCAGTCAATGCAATGATTGGAATGGCCGCCTTTACCGGATCCTCCATCTGCCGGATATGCCGGGTAGCCTCCATGCCATCCATCTCGGGCATCTGCACGTCCATAAGGATACAGTCGAATGACTCCGCCTGCAGACGTTCCACCGCCTCCCTCCCATTGCTCACAATAGTCACTTCAAAATCCCAGGACTCGAGGATATGCCGGGCAAGATACTGATTAAGCTCCACATCCTCAGCGACCAACACCTTTTTATGCCCCAGACTCTTGTAATCTATGTCCTGATTTGTTTCGTTGTCCTGCATAGCTTCCGTACTTAATTGATAAGGGATACGGATGGTAAAGACCGAGCCCTTTCCCTCCTCGCTGTTTACCAGCAGCTCCCCATGCTGCATCTCGATCATGTTCTTGCAGATGGTCAGCCCAAGCCCTGTTCCCCCATATTTACGCGATATGGTAAGATCGGCCTGCACAAACGGCTCGAATATGGAGCGGATACGGTCCTGGCTGATGCCAATACCCGTGTCACGGATAATGATCTCGACAACGGCCCACTGCTCATTCTGCTCGATAATGCTGGTCACGATCGTGATATTCCCCCTTTCGGTGAACTTCAATGCATTGCTCAGCAAATTATTCAACACCTGGCTCAGCCGGTAAGGATCACCCGATACGATCATCGTCGAAGGTATCCCGTTCTGAAAGATCAGCCCCAGGTCCTTCTCCTCCGCCTTGTGGATGAACGACTGTATGGATGTGGTTATCTTCTCCACGAGCTTAAAGTCTATCTTCTCCAGCTGCAGCTTGCCCGCCACGATCTTCTCCAGGTCCAGAATATCATTGACGATGACCAGGAGACTGCCGGCAGCCTCCTGTATCAGCTTTAAATAATACCGTTGCTGATCATCCAGATTGGTCTTTGCCATCAGACTGGCCATTCCCATGATACCATTCATGGGCGTCCGTATCTCATGGCTCATGTGCGCCAAAAAAGACTCCTTCGCCTGCGCCGCCTCATCCGTAACCTTTTTGGCATAACGAAGCTCCTGCTCCATATAGATCCGTTCCGTGATGTCCTGCGAAAAGCCTATCACATACGGCTCCACACCCGGCTCCTCTACTCTGTAATTCTTATACAGGAGATATATCCGCTCGTTCTTTTTATTCAACACACAAAACACACCGCTGACAGCGCCGCTGCTTGTCCTGATCACATCCAGGTATTCTTCCCTGAATTTCGACTGGTGTTCCGCCGGTATAAAATCCTGTATCCTTCTGCTGATCATCTCCCCTTCCGCATATCCCAATACCCTGCAGATCTCGGGATTGATGGCCAGCAGCCGGCCGGACATATCATGCGTACAGATCAGCGCCTGGCTGTAATTGAAAAGATCCCTGTATCTTTTTTCGCTACGGCGTATCTTCTCCTCGAACTCCTTGCGCTCGGTGATGGTCACGCCATAGATGATCACCCACTGCACATCCCCTTCGGCATTCAGCACCGGATAGACCTTTTGCAAATAATGCTGAAAGTGACCACTCTCATCCCGAACCTCTTCCCCCCATTCTATCATCTCCTTTGTCCGCAGCACCTTCCCGAACACCTGCCGACGCGCCCTGGCTGTCCTTTCCGGCCTTCCCGCATATTGACAGAACTCCTCATTGGTCTTGCCGATCATCCACTCCCGCAGATGCGCATCCGGTACGGCAGTAGGATTCACAAAGAGAAATCTGTACTGAGTATCTGCTACAATGATCTCCGCAGGTATCATATTCAGTATCTCTTCGTAAAAACTACGATGCTCGACCAGCTCTTGTGGCAAATTCATGCACATCCGATTACGTCCGGGAATAGGGTTTACTTCATCTTCAGCTCACCGTTCTGTATCATGCGATAAAGCGTGGACTTACCAACATCCAGCTTCTTGGCGACGAGCAGAACATCCTTTTCATATTTGTCCAGATAATGCTGCAGGATTTGTATCTCGAACTCTTTAAGGGTCATTTCTTTGTTGAGCAGATCCGCGATGCTCGCAGACGTGTTCAGCGTGATATGCTCCGGCTGTATCAGCTCCTCATCCGCCATGACAACGGACAACTCCACCACCGACTTGAGCTCACGCACATTGCCGGGGAAAGGATACTGCATCAGCTTCTGCTGAGCTTCCGGGGATAATGTCTTTTTTTCCAGCTTGTTCTCCTTGCAAAAACCATCGATAAAATGCTTGGCAAGGATCAGGATATCATTGCCCCTCTCCCGCAACGGCGGCAGATAAATGGGCAACCCGATCAGTCGGTAATAAAGGTCTTCACGAAAATTCTTGTTCTTTACTTCCTCCAGCAGATTCTTATGGGTGGCAACCACGATCCTGACGTCGATCTTCGTCACCGAATTGCTGCCGATACGGGTGATCTCCCGCTCCTGCAGGACACGCAATAACTTTGCCTGCAAATTGATATCGAGCTCCCCAATCTCATCCAGGAACAATGTCCCTTTATCCGCCTCCTCGAACTTCCCTATACGACGGGTCACGGCGCCCGTAAATGCGCCCTTCTCATGACCGAACAGCTCGCTCTCGATAAGGTCCTTGGGGATCGCAGCCACGTTGACAGCTACAAACGGCTGCTTGTGCCTGTCCGAATTATAGTGGATCGCCTTTGCGATCATCTCCTTACCCGAACCCGTCTCACCCGTGACAGACACGGTGATGTTGGTCTTCGCTGCTTTTTCTATAAGAGAGAATACCTTTAATATTTGCTCGCTCTTCCCCAGGATCATCTGGGAAAAATCGTATTTGCGACCCACCTGGCTCTTCAACGTCTCCACCTCCTGCTTCAGATTGCTGATCTCACGCAAATGCAAAATACTGTTCCAAAGCCTGTCCTTGGTGTCATCATCCTTCACTATATAGTCGAACGCCCCATTCTTCAACAGATTGATGGCCGTAGCCACGTCCTCTTGTCCTGAAATGACAATGACCCGTATGTCGGGATTGTGCTCCTTGATCTTTTTAAGGACCTCCGCACCGTCGCAATCCGGCAGGGAATAGTCAAGGGTCACTACCTCGGGATTCTCATGAAGCTGGGCAAAAAAATCTTTGGGGGACTCGAATCGTTTGACCTCGTATTCCGGGTTAAGGGACAGATAATGCTGAAGCATGCTGCCATACCAGACATCATCTTCTACGATGAAAACTTTGAAGGAATGATGGTTTTTCATATTTGCGTTTATATAGGGATATGACTAAAACGTTGAATTGGCTAATTTATTCCCAGAACAAGACATTTTCCAATTTATCGGGCCAGTTTTTCCAAATTAGAGATTTATATGGTATACACATAAGTGTTTTTGCCTATTGTTTTATCGGGAAAGCCGTTTAAATTCCACCTTCCGGGGTATCATCGCCCACCGGGGGTGACTAAAAGGCAGTCCCACAATGGGATATTGACAGGGTCTCGGCCAGGGCACTTCAAGTGCCGGACTTAAGAATTCCCGCCAGTCCCGTACCTTTACCATCATGTCCATCCAGCGGGAAAAACTCCAACAACATTTCCAGGAAGAATACCGGAAGCTCAACGAACAGCAGCGCCTCGCCGTCGACACGACGGAAGGGCCGGTCATGGTCATAGCCGGCCCCGGAACAGGGAAAACACAGATCCTGGCGGCCCGCATCGGGAAGATCCTCCTCGCTACGGATGTATCCCCCGATAATATCCTCTGCCTGACCTATACGGATGCAGGCGCCATCGCCATGCGGCGAAGGTTACTCTCTTTTATCGGACCGGATGCATACAAGGTTCATATTCACACCTTTCACTCCTTTTGTAACGACATTATCCAGGAGAACCTCTCCCTCTTTGAAAAGACATCCCTGGATCCTATCTCGGACCTGGAAAAGATCCAGCTCTTCAAAACCCTGATCGACAGCTTCCCCAAAAATCACCCCCTCAAGCGCTACAGAGGCGACGTCTATTTCGAGATGTACAACCTGCAAAACCTCTTTAGCACCATGAAGCGGGAAGGCTGGACGCCCGAATGGATCAGTAAAAAGATCGATCAATACCTTGCCGAACTCCCAACCAGGGACGAGTATATAGCCAAAAGGGCCGCCGGGAACTTCAAAAAAGGGGACGTTCGCACGGACAAGATCGCCGACGAGACGGAAAAAATGGAGAAGCTAAGAGCCGCCGTCCGGGAGTTCGACCGATTCCAGGAGCTGATGCGGCGACGCAATCGATATGATTTCGACGACATGATCAATTGGGTCATAAACGCATTTGAAGAGAATAAAGCCCTTTTGGCCAGCTACCAGGAACGTTATCAATACATCCTCGTAGACGAATACCAGGACACCAGCGGTACCCAGAACAAACTGGTCAGCCTGCTCATCATTTATTGGGAACAACCTAATGTATTTGTAGTAGGGGACGACGACCAGAGCATCTATCGATTCCAGGGCGCCAACCTGGAAAATATGCTGGACTTTGCCCACCAGTATGAAAAGGACCTGCTCACCGTGGTGCTTACCAATAACTACCGGAGTACCCAGCCCATCCTGGATATTTCAAGGACCCTCATCGACAAGAATACGGAGCGGCTGGTACGGCAGCTACCTGACCTGTCGAAACACCTGGTATCCAGCCATCCCCTGATCAGCACACTGAAATACCCGCCCAGCATCATCGAATACAAGGACTCGAGGGACGAGATGACGGACATCACCCTGCACATAGAACGCCTTGTCAACGAAGAAGCAGTGCCGCCCGGCAGGATTGCCGTTATTTACAAAGAAAATAAATATGGTGAAGAGCTGGCCAAATTCCTAAAATTAAAAAAGATACCGGTTTACAGCAAGCGCAGTTTGAACCTCTTCGAGGTACCGTTTGCACAGAAGATCATGCTGCTGCTCCGCTATCTGGCGGCCGAACACGACGCGCCCTACGGTGGGGATGAGATGCTGTTCGAGATCCTCCATTTCGACTTCTTCTCCATTCCCCCTATAGAGATTGCCAAGCTCTCCGTTGAAGTGGCTGACAAACAGTTCAGCGATGAACGCACCTCTATCCGCCGGCTGCTGCATGAAAAAGCTACCCGCCCCGCACGGGACCTCTTCGACAGCGGACTCCCGGAAGGTATGAAAAGGGCCAGCAGGGCGCTGGAAAAGCTCATCGGCGATGCATCGAATGTGACGCTCCAGACACTGTTCGAGCGTTGCATCCGTGACACGGGTCTGCTCGCCTACATAATCCAAAGTCCAGAAAAGGTCTGGCTGATGCAGGTGCTGACAGCCCTGTTCGACTTCATAAAAGAAGAATCCCGCCGCGATCCGGACCTGAACCTCGAACGGCTGGTCCAGATCATTGATCTGATGAAGGACAATGGCATCCCCCTTCCCCTCGTCCAGGTGGCGGGAAGTGACAAAGCGGTCAATCTGCTGACAGCACACGGCTCCAAAGGCCTGGAGTTCACCTATGTATTCTTTGCCGGCTGTAACGCCTCTACCTGGGAGAAAAAACGAAAGCCCTGGGGAGGCTATAAATATCCCGACAATCTTTTCGACTCGAGGGGACCTGCCGAGGGTAGCACCGGTCAGGCAGGAGCCGGTAATGGCCAGGGAGCCGGCCCGACCTCCAAAGCTTCAGACGAAGAAGAGCTGCGCCGGCTGTTCTATGTAGCGCTCACCCGGGTGGAACAGCACCTGTTTATTTCTTACGCCCGTTATAAAACAGACGGCAAGGAGCTGGAACCATCCGTCTTCATCGCGGAGATATTGGACCAGCATGCCCTGACAGTTGAAAAGGTCGCCATTCCGGAAGAAACCATGGCCGACTTTGAAGCGCTGACCTTTACGGAAGACATCCTTGCTCCGGAAATTGCCTCCGCGGAAGAAGCC
>DASZWE010000753.1:0-22204 GCA_035546735.1 Puia sp. | reverse complement strand
AGTGCTGGATCACGAATTGAAGTATCAGCGTAACGACATTGGACACCGTATAGTACCAGGTCAAGGCGGATGAAAGACCGTTAAAGAACAACAGCAGGAACACGGGCATGATATAGGGCATATACTTCATGGCCGGATTGCTCTGATCCGGCGTCATGCTCATACCATACAGGGAAATAAGGAAGCTGGTGCTCACGGCCAGCAACGCAAACAGACTTACGTGATCACCATATCCGGGGATCGAGAAGCCAAAATGCAGGATGCTGTCATAGGCGGAAAGATCATGACTCCAAAGAAAGCTCTCCCCTCTCATCCCGATATAAGTATAGAAAAAGCTGTAAAGGGCAAAGAAGATAGGGATCTGCAGCAGCGCCGGTATACATCCTGCCGCCGGATTGACGCCCGCCTCACGGAAAAGCTTCATCTGCTCCATACCCTGCGCCTGCGTGTCACCTCCTACCCGCTTCTTCATCGCATCTATCTCCGGTCGGAGCGCCTTCATCTTGGCGCTGCTCAGATAGCTGGTATATACAAGGGGGGATGTCACCAGACGGATGAACAGGGTCAGTAAAAGAATACATATCCCAAAGCTGGCAATATGGGACTTGAAGAAGTTGAAGATGGGCATGATGACATACACATTGACGGGACGCACAAACGAATACATGCCACGTCCCAGGTCGATGATCTTGGTCATCCCCTTCGCCTGCTGGTCAAGGATATGAAAATCATTGGGTCCATAATAGATCTGGAACGGCAGCGTGGCGGAAGCCGCCACAGGGAACTTCGCTTGCAGGGATATCTCCGCCCGCGCCAGCGTATTGCTGGTGTCGACATTGTCCTTTTTCACATGCACCGTCCCCGACGAAATGTTAGTGCCCTGCCCCGCTATAAGCGTTGTGTTGAAGAACTGCTGTGAAAACGACACCCATTGCACCGGCTTTGTAAAGGTCATTTCCGTCTTCCTCGACATATAGTCGAATTCACCATCTTCGGACCAGCAGGTGCTGATAGACCGGTTCCTGTCATTGGCCGTATGCAGCTCCGTACGCCCGATATAAGCATGCCAGTCAAGGTTGAAATTACCCTGGCTGAACAGCTTGTCGGCGCCTCCGGCGATCACATTCCAGTCTATACGGTAGTCGTTGGGACGTATGGTGAACTGATGGGTGAGTGATTCTCCATCGGATGCAGGTAAGCTAAAGCTCACGGTCTGGCTGCCATCCGCATTCTTCACCACCTGGCCTTCCCTGAAATAAAGGTCGTTGATATGGGCCACCTGGTTGTTGCCCGTATTGATGGTATAGGAAAATCCATTCCCCGTGGCTGCATCCACCAGCTTCACCGGCGTGCTGTCATAGGACTTGAATTTTTTCAGCTCGACCAGCACCGGCTGACCACCCTTATTGCTGAAAACGATCTTTAACAACTCATTCTCCAACGTCAGCTTTTTCTCGACGCCGTTTATCGCTGCATTGATCCCGGTGGTATCTACTTGCTTGACAACAGTAGGATTTTGAGCCAGCGCTACCGAATCCTTCCGCCTGGCCTCTGCAGCCTGACGGGCCCTTACCCGGCTGACGGAATCCTCGTAATGCAAACGCTGCGCTTCCAGCTCACGGCTGTTCTTGGTAGAAATGTATAGATAGGCAATTAATAAGACCCCCAGTAGCACAAATCCAATCACAGTATTACGATCCGTTCCCATTATGATAGCATTTTTAAGAAGTGCAAATATAGGGGGTTTTGCAGCGGGAAGCCGCACTTTCTCGGCCAAAGGCCCCCCTACGGCCGGCAGGACACCGCAAACCATCGGTCTGCCGTCCAACGGACAATCATTAGAAATGCCTGTCGCCAAGTGATTTTCACCCCTCCAGCGGACGGTTTATATCATTTCGCTCTGCAACAGCGGATTACGTACCGCATTCTTGACATCGGCGAATTCCTTGGCAGCCTTGATGAAATGAACAAAGATAGGCTGGGGGCTTTCCACCGTGCTTTTCAGCTCGGGATGGTATTGTACTCCTATAAAGAATGGATGATGAGGCAATTCGACTATTTCCACCAGCCCGCTTTCCGGGTTGGATCCGCTGGGTATCATTCCCGCTTGCTCAAACCTGCTCAAATAAGCGTTGTTAAACTCCCAGCGGTGACGATGTCTTTCGCTGATCTCGGTCTTGTCATAGATCCGCTGGGCCAGCGAACCCTCCCTGATAATACAGGGATAAGCTCCAAGCCGCATGGTGCCACCCTTCGCCGTCACCTTCTTCTGCTCTTCCATCAGATCGATGACAGGATCAGGAGTATGAAGGTCCATTTCGGTGGAATGAGCATTCTTAAGTCCCAGCACATTACGGGCATATTCTATGACAGCCATCTGCATTCCCAAACATATACCAAAGAAAGGCAATCGGTTCTCACGGGCATACCGCACGGCAATGATCTTCCCTTCCACACCACGATGTCCAAAACCTGGCGCGACCAGCAACCCATCCAGGCTGCCCAGCTTTTCAGCCACATTCTCTTCCGTGATGAACTCGCTGTGCACATTCACGACCTGTACCTTGCATTCATTGACGGCGCCCGCATGTACAAAGGATTCCAGAATAGACTTATAGGCATCCTGCAGCTCGATGTATTTCCCGATCAGCCCGATGGTCACCTTGCTCTTGGGATATTTCAGCTTGTCCAGGAACTCCTTCCAGCGTCCCAGCTCCGGCTCATGATAATGGGTGATATTGAGTTTTTTGAGGCAGATAAGATCCAGCTTCTCCCGCATCATCGTCAGCGGGACTTCATAGATGGTAGGCGCATCAGCCGCCTCGATGACAGCTTCCGGCTTCACATTACAGAAAAGGGCCACCTTCTTCTTAATATCCGGTGACAGCGGCTCTTCTGTACGGCAAACGATGATGTCCGGATGTACGCCCTCCTGGCTCAGCAGCTTGACACTATGCTGGGTGGGTTTCGTCTTTAGTTCCTTCGCGGCTTTTAAATAAGGTATCAACGTAAGATGGACCACCACGCAATCCTCCTCCGGCATCTCCCATTGCAGTTGACGAACTGCCTCGATGAAGGGCAGCGATTCGATGTCGCCTACGGTACCCCCCAGCTCGGTAATGATGATATCATATTTATTACCCTGTCCCAGCAAGAGCATCCTCCGCTTGATCTCGTCGGTAATATGAGGGATCACCTGCACCGTCTTGCCAAGATAAGCCCCTTCCCGTTCTTTGTTGATCACCGTCTGATAGATCCGGCCCGTCGTCACGTTATTGGCCTGGGAAGTATACAGGTTGAGAAACCGCTCGTAATGCCCCAGGTCGAGATCCGTCTCGGCGCCATCTTCCGTTACATAGCACTCCCCATGTTCATAAGGGTTTAGCGTACCAGGGTCTACATTAATATATGGATCAAACTTCTGAATGGTAACCCTTAGCCCTCTCGCCTGCAGCAATTTTGCCAGCGAGGCCGCTATAATTCCCTTTCCCAATGATGAAGTTACTCCGCCTGTAACAAAGATGTACTTAGCCATAAAATGGTCAATTAATTTATTATTAAATGCATTGTTTTATTAATAGGCGACAGGCAAAAAACAATAACTTACATCTCCGATCTCGTAACGCACATGGCTTAAATGATCTGGGGTCTCACTTCCTTATATAAGCACATACAGGAAGTAAATAGCGACAATTGTAATCTTGATTCTTTTTTCTGTAAACCTGTCTGAAATTGACCTGCTGAGAACCAACAGAAAAGAAATTCCTAGAGGTCATGTAAAGGTACAGCTATTTGTGATGCTGTCAAAAACAAAATCGCCCCTGGAACGCCACAGGTGTTCCGCCCGAAGGGCCATCAACCTGGAACGCCACAGGCGTTCCGCCCGAAGGGCCAAAAAATAGCGTCCGTGTAAAGGCTAGACCGAAGGTCCCCACCCCAAACTGACCGTAGGTCAGCCTCCCTTCAAAGGTTTTTATATAAAAAAGCCGCCCATTGGACGGCCATCATTTCTATTACATTGCAATAGTTTCTTATTTGTACGCTGCAAACGAGAATATGGAAGATCCGGACTTGGAATCCGACCGATTGTCTGACGTCGAAGAGGCATTCTTGGTAGATTCCCTCGTAGAAGTCATTTTCTCAGACTGGCTGATCTTCACGGCATGTAAAACTACAATGGTTAGGATCTCTACGGCTAACACGATAAGGGTCGATGTCTTCTTACCTTTTTTCATGGTGCGATTGGATTTACAAGTTGTTTCTTTAGGATTGATTAACTGTGCTTTAGGTTCCATCAAGCAATTCCTTAAACGCAAGATATCCTTATTTTATTACCTCCACAATCGTAAAAATCCAGGTAAACCACGATGATTTTAACATGATTTGTCTTATTCAACAAGATGGGTTACGATTATTCATATATATAAGTGAATCAAGCTCTTTTGTAAGGCAGCTCACTTTTTAGTCCTTGGCGATTTTATCATAGCTGGCCACCAGCCCTTTGATAAGGGAAGAGCTAAACCCCTGATGCTCCATCTCATTGAGTCCGGCAATAGTACATCCCTTGGGGGTAGTTACCTTGTCGATCTCCTGCTCCGGATGAGACCCCTTCTTCAGCAACAGCTCGGCGGCGCCCTTGACCGTCTGGGCGGCAATCAGCGTAGCCGTCGCCGCATCGAACCCGATCTCGATCCCTCCCTGGATATTGGCCCGGATATACCGCATAGCAAAAGCCGTCCCGCAGGCACCCAATACCGTGGCAGCATCCATCAGCTTTTCATCGATCCTCACCGCCTTGCCTAACTGGTCAAAGATATCCTGCACATACTGCAGCTGCTCCTCATTGGCATTTTGCGCCGCCAGACAGGTCATGCTTTCCTGGATGGCTATGGCCGTATTGGGCATGGCCCGGACAATAGGCACCCTCTTTCCGATAGTGGAAGCAATGCTCCCAATGCTGACCCCCGTCACCACCGACACCAACACATGCTTATCCTCCTTGAACTCGTCCCGGAGACTTCCCAGGATATCATTCACCTGAAAAGGTTTCACCGCCAGGATCACCAGGTCGGCATAACGCAAGGCCTCCTCATTCTTATCGCTCACCAACACCCCCTTCTTCTCCAGTCCTTGAAGGGTCTGGATATTCCGCTTGGTCACCAGTATATGCTTGGGCTGAACAAAACCGCTCTGGATCAATCCTTCCGCAATGGCAGTCCCGAGATTTCCACCGCCAATGATGGCAATTTTCTTATTCATAATAGACGATTAATAATATGCCCCTTTGGCAAGATAGTTCCGCACATAATCCCCTACCCCTTCCTCGAGGGTGTAGAACGCATTCTTATACCCGGCAGCCCGCAACTTATTCATATTGGCTTCCGTGAAATATTGGTATTTATCCCGGATGTCCCCGGGCATATCTATAAAAGTTATATGGGGAGACATATCTAACCCGGCAAACGTTGCTTTTACCAGATCTTCGAAGCTCCTGGCCTTGCCGGTCCCGAGATTGTAGATAGCAGAAGCTGGTTGGTGTTCCATTAGCCAATAACAAACCTTCAGCAGGTCCTTCACGTATACAAAGTCCCGCAGCTGCCAGCCATCCTTATAGTCCGGCCGATGACTCCTGAACAGCTTCACCTCCCCATCCTTTTTGATCTGGTTAAAGGAATGAAAGATCACGCTCGCCATACGCGCCTTATGATATTCATTGGGACCGTATACATTAAAGAACTTCAGCCCTGCCCAAAAAGGCGGCTGCTCCTTTTGTAAAAGGACCCATTTATCAAATTCGTTCTTCGAAATGCCATATGCATTCAATGGCTTCAATCGGGGAATGATAGCATGGCTGTCCTCATACCCAAGCTCTCCGGCCCCATAGGTCGCCGCCGAAGAAGCGTATACCAGCGGCACCCGCTTTTCGGTACAGTATTTCCATATCTTTTGGGAATACTCGACATTCAGATGCTCATGGATGGAATAGTTGAACTCAGTGGTGTCCGTCCGGGCGCCGATGTGAAAGATAAATTTGATGGCAGGCTTGTTTTTTTCCAGCCAATCGAAAAAAGTTTCCCTTCCAACCTTGTAGGCATACCGCTTGCCCTGCAAGTTCTTTTCTTTATCCTCCCTCCCGAACTCATCCACCAGGATCAGGTCCTTCAACCCCTTTTCATTCAGATACCCGACAAGACAGCTCCCGATAAATCCGGCAGCACCCGTGACGACAATATATTCCTTTTGTGATGAGATAGTCCCTTCCATATCGTTCCGTTTCTGCCGGCAAGAGATATTCCCTTTACGAACCAAAGGTTCGTTGTCCGAAGGACAATCATTGGATCTCCACCAGCTGGTTCATATAATTTTCTATCGCATGATCATATTTCTCTTTCCAGTCCGACACATTCCCCCATTTCGCTCCATCCACTTTAAAAGAGCCATCGGTGACAACACCCAGCTCCTCATACGGCAGATTGCCCAGCGCCTTCTTAAAAGCGACTGTCTTGTCCGCGGCGACAGACACCACCACCCGGCTTTGAGATTCCCCAAACCAGTAAGCATCCTTCCGGATAGCCGTAGTCCCGGCCTTCACATCGAATCCCAACCCGCCTGGAAACGCCGATTCAGCCAGGGTAATGAACAACCCGCCCTCGCTGACATCATGGGCGCTCCGGATCAGCTTTTCCCTGATCAGCCTCGCCACCGTCTCCTGTAACAAGAGCTCTTCCTCCAGCTCAAAATGAGGTGCCGGGCTGTATTCCACACCTTTTATTTTATGCAGGTATTCCGAAGATCCGATATCATCACTGCTCTTCCCAAGCAGGAAAATAACATCCCCTTCCTCTTTAAAGTTCAGGGTCATTTTATCTTTCACGGATTCCAGCAGCCCTACCATGCCGATGGTGGGAGTAGGATATACCGCACCGCCGGGATGTTGGTTGTAAAAGCTGACATTGCCACCAGTCACCGGTGTATCGAATTTCCGGCAGGCGTCCCCCATTCCCTTGATGGCGTTCACGAACTGATAATATACCTCAGGCTCGTATGGGTTCCCAAAATTCAGACAGTTGGTGACTCCCAGTGGTTGTCCCCCGCTGCACACAATGTTCCGGGCTGCTTCCGCCACGGCGATCATCGCTCCCTTATAGGGGTCCGCAAATACATAGCGGCTATTGCAATCCGTTGTTACAGCCAGGGCCTTCCCTGTAGGTTTTGCCAGTACCACCGCCGCATCGCTGGGCTGATTGCTGGAAGAGTTGGCAGTGCCCACCGTGCTGTCATACTGCACAGCTACCCATCGCTTGGACGCAATGTTCGGCAGCGCGACCAGCTGTTCGGCAACGTCCCGAAGATCGCCGGGCACGGGAATAGTACCCGGATCAAAAGACTTTATTTCAGAAAAGTACGCCGGCGCTTTATATGGCCTGTCATACTGAGGAGCGCCGCCACCCAGCACCAGCTCATAAGCGGGTATCTCGGCTTCCAGCTGCCCGTTCATATAGAATCTAAGTATTCCGTCGTCTGTCACATGTCCAATCTCCGCAGCCGGAAGATCCCATTTTTCAAAGATGCGCACCACTTCCGCTTCCCTTCCTTTTTCAACGACCATCAACATACGCTCCTGGCTCTCGCTCAACAGGAGCTCCCATGCCTTCATATTTTGTTGACGGGCCGGCACCTTGTCGAGATCGATATGCATTCCCACCTCTCCTTTGGCGCTCATTTCCGAAGTGCTGCAGATGATGCCCGCGGCGCCCATATCCTGCATGCCTACTATAGCTCCCGTCCTGATCACCTCCAGACAGGCTTCCAGCAGCTTTTTCTCCTGGAAAGGATCACCCACCTGTACTGCCGGCAGCTCCTTGGTGCTTTCACCCGTGATGTCGGCGCTGGCAAAAGAAGCTCCTCCAATGCCATCCTTGCCGGTGGCGCTGCCTACAAAGATGACAGGATTTCCCTTTCCCTTGGCCGTAGCCGAGATGGTCTCCCCATTCCGCAGGATCCCGACACTCATGGCATTCACCAGGGGGTTGGTATGATAACAATCCTCGAAATAAATTTCACCGCCCACCGTTGGCACGCCAAAACAGTTGCCATAATGCCCGATACCATGCACCACCCCCGACAGCAGATGCTGCGTCTTCCCTTCCTTGAGATTGCCAAACCGGAGAGAATTGAGGGAAGCTATCGGCCTGGCCCCCATGGTAAAAATATCGCGATGGATACCCCCTACCCCCGTCGCGGCGCCTTGGAAAGGCTCGATAGCGGAAGGGTGATTATGGCTCTCGATCTTGAATACAACCCCAAACCCATCCCCTATGTCCATCAATCCGGCATTTTCCTCGCCTGCCTTGACCAGCATCTTCTTTCCCTCACGCGGAAGGGTCTTCAACCACTTGATGGAATTCTTATAACTGCAGTGCTCGCTCCACATGGCACTAAAGGCGCATAGCTCCGTAAAATTGGGAGTGCGGCCAAGTTTCTGTTTGATCAATTCAAATTCTTCGGGAGTGAGTCTAAGCTGTGCGGCTGTTTTCGCGCTTATTTCCATGATAATTTTGTACACTGGTGATGGCTGACTCCGAATATACCCATCCCCGGTGCACGTCTAATGATGGATACCTTCGTCGGGGCTGCTTCGTCACGCCCCTTCCCGGTCGTAACCTTCGCATTCGCTTGGTTATGGCCGGCGGGCCCGTTGCCCGCTTTGCACACGGTGACCACGGGCTTTAGAAGCCGCGAAGGTACGAAGACCGGCGGAATTCTCCCCCTCCAAGGTAAAAATTGAATAAATCGATACGAATCAGTAGGTTTGCCTCGTATGCCCCCTAATAAAAGAATTGCTTTTGTAGCCAACACCAGCTGGAGCATTTACAAATTCAGGATACATCTCCTGGAACAACTCATCCAAAACGGCTTTTCCGTATTCGTACTGGCGCCGCGGGACAGGTATACAGAAAAGTTCGAGGATATAAAAGGACTCACCTTTATCCAGCTGACAAAATTCCGGGCAAAAAGCATTTCCCTCTTCCATAACCTCCAGCTAAAAAAAGAGCTTACCAAACATTACAGCCAGATCCGGCCCGGTCTGATATTCCATTACACGGTCAAGGCCAACCTCTATGGATCCAAGGCGGCAGCGAAAGCCCATTGCCCTTCCATCAGCGTCTTTACAGGGTTGGGCTACACCTTCTCCAACAGCCTGCTGCGGTCTTTCGTCCAGACAAGGCTCCGGCCGGCCCTGAAAAAAAATATTAGCAACTGGTTCCTCAACAGCGATGACCAGCAGCTCTTTATAGAGAAAAAGCTGGTAAAAAAAGAAAAGACCTTTCTCTTGCCGGGCGAAGGCGTGGACACAGATAAATTTTATGCCACACCATATGATCACCATGATCACCGCCCGGAAATCACCTTCCTGCTCATCGCCAGGATCATAAAGCATAAAGGCATTTATGAGTTCGTCCGGGCAGCGGAAATATTGCAAGGCAAGGGCCTGCCGGTAAAATGCCAGCTCCTGGGCTTTTTCGACGAAGGCAGCCGTATAGCCATCTCCCGCCGGGAAGTAGAAGAATGGCAGCAAAAGGGCCTGATACATTATTTGGGCGACACAGACGAAGTAGCCCCTTTTATCGAACGAGCAGACTGTATCGTACTCCCCTCCTATCGCGAGGGCATGCCCCTTAGCCTGCTGGAAGGCGCCAGCATGTGCAAGGCATTGATCGCTACCGATACCCCCGGCTGCCGCGCCATCGTCAGGGACGGGATCAATGGCTTTCTCTGTAAGACCAGGGATGGCGCAGACCTGGCCGGCGCAATGGAAAAATATTACCGCCTCTCCCGGGAAGAAAAAAGAAAAATGGGATTGGCAGGTAGACAGCTGGTCCTGGAGAGCTTTACCCGGGATATTGTCACTCATATCTACCTGGATAAAATAAAGGCGCTGCTGGCCACCCGGCAGGAACATCGATAGAATGCATATTCTCTTATTCATCTTTTATGCCTTCCTTCTCAGTTGGATACTGCTCAGACGCCCTTTCTTTAAGGACCTGCGTCCGGGTCTGCTGATAGCCTTCTTTTTGTTAAGGGTGGGTGCAGGATGCCTGCATACCCTGATAGCCTATAAATACTATCCACAGCATGGCGATATCTGGCGTTTCTTCCAGGGCAGCTTTACCACCCGCCACGACCTGTCGATGGGCCTGCCTTATTTTTGGTCCCGCAATTCCTACCTGGTCCACGCGGTCTATTGGCCGCATAACATCATCGAATGGATGCATATCCTGTTCAACTTCCTTTCCTTCGACAACCTTTATATCAATACCCTCTTGTTTTCCTTTCTCACCCTGGGGGGACATATCGCCCTGTTCCGCGTATTTTATGAAAAGTTTGGCCGGGACGCGCTCTGCGGCATCTGTGTGCTCCTCCTGCCTTCCGTGCTCTTCTGGACTTCCTGCATCCACACGGAAGGGATCATCTATTCCCTGCTGGGATGGCTGTTCTATGGACTGCATCGTGCCCTTACAAAGGGATGGACCGCCGGCCGTATCCTACAGGCCATCCTGCTGACAGGCCTGATCATACTCCTGAGACCCGCTTTTGCCGTCGGCCTCCTACCCGCCCTGGCGATTTGGCTGGCAGGGGAAATGCATATGCGTCGCGTAACATTCTTCGCCAGCCTGGGCATACTTATACTGCTCATCGTTGGACTCGATCGCTATAAGCCCGATGTCCTGAACAGCATCCCCCGGACATTGAGCGCCCGACAGCAGGAATACCGGCTTCTCGAGGGCAATTCCCGTATCCCGCTGCCTATCCTGCAACCCACCTGGAGCAGCTTGCGCGACATCCTCCCCGACGCCCTGTATAATGGCTTTTTCCAACCCCTCCCGGGCGTGGGCGGCCAGAAAATATACCTGGCATTCTCCCTGGAGCTCATGGCCATGGGGCTTGTCATGGCGATCTCCTTCATCATCTTCGTCACCAATGGCGTCCGGGGACACCAGCCCTACCCCAGCTTCCATTATCCCCGTTTCTTTGCCTCCGGCAGCCTGCTGCTGGCTTTTTTGGGGATACTCCTGATAGGTTGTATCATCCCCTTCGTGGGAGCCATCGTCCGCTATCGCAGCATTTTCTTACCCCTCCTCCTGCCACCCTATCTGGCAACGCTTCATGATTATCCCGTTTATAGAACATTGAATAATAAGCTGATCCGCCATATTTTTAAATGATCAGTGACCTCCCGTTTGAATTATGATTATTTGCTATAAATAAAAAAAACATAAAAAATGCCCTCAAAATATCTAAAACATATTTTTTTTAAGTTTTTTTGTTGATGCCTATTCATTTTTAGACCCGTTATTCTAAAAAATTGTTTAATATGCTGCAAACATTTAGTTTCGCTAAAACTTTACAGCATGTCATCATTAAGATTTAAAGCCATCGACAATTTGACTACCACGCAAGAAACCCAGCTTCCGGGTTCCACCAAGATCACCGCCATCTTCGGCGAAAATGTTTTTACCTTGAAAACATCCCGGGAATTCCTCAGCGACGAAGCTTATAAGAGTTTACTCGCATCTATCAAGGGTGGTAAGAAGATTGATCGGGCCGTTGCCAACCAGATTGCATCCGGCATGCGGCAATGGGCAGAAGCGAAGGGAGTGACCCACTTTACACACTGGTTCCAGCCTCTCACCGGAACTACTGCTGAAAAACATGATTCTTTCTTTACTATAAAGAGCGACGGCACAGCCATAGAAGAGTTCGACGGCGCAGCCCTGATCCAACAGGAGCCCGATGCCTCCTCTTTCCCCAGCGGCGGATTACGCGCTACTTTCGAAGCCCGCGGCTACACCGCATGGGACCCCTCTTCTCCCGCTTTTGTCATGGAGATAGGTTCAGGCAAGACCCTTTGCATTCCCACCATCTTCGTATCGTATACAGGCGAGTCCCTGGACTATAAAGCTCCTTTGCTGAAGGCCCTGGCCGCCCTGGACAAAGCTGCGGTGGACGTATGTCATTATTTTGATAAGAACGTAACCAAAGTAACGGCAACCCTGGGATGGGAACAGGAATATTTCATCATCGACGAAGGTCTGTTCAATGCCCGTCCCGACCTGGTGATGAGCGGCCGCACCGTTTTCGGTCACGCCCCTGCCAAAGGTCAGCAGCTGGAAGACCACTATTTCGGCAGCATCCCCGAGAGGGTATATGCCTTCATGCGCGACTACGAACAGGAAGCCTACAAATTAGGTATCCCTCTTCGCACCCGTCATAATGAAGTAGCTCCCGCTCAGTTCGAGTGTGCCCCCATATTCGAAGAGGTCAGTGTTGCCGTAGACCACAATATCCTGCTGATGGATATCATGGACAGGGTAGCCCGTCGCCATCACCTGCGCGTGCTGCTGCATGAAAAACCCTTCGCCGGCATCAACGGCAGCGGTAAGCACAACAACTGGAGCATGGCCACCGACACAGGTGTCAACCTCCTGGCTCCCGGCAAGACGCCGAAGACCAACCTCATGTTCCTTACTTTCTTTGTCAATACCATCAAGGCGGTATATGACTATTCCGATGTGATGAGGGCTTCCATCGCCGGCGCCGGCAATGACTTCCGCCTGGGCGCCAACGAAGCTCCTCCCGCTATCATCTCTGTTTTCATCGGTGAGTACCTGAGCAAGGTGCTGGCAGATGTCAAAGAAAGAGTAGGTGATAAGTTCGACGAGCAGGACGAAGCCATCCTCAAGCTGGACCTGCACCGCAGCATTCCTGAGCTCCTGCTGGACAACACCGATCGCAATCGTACTTCTCCCTTCGCCTTCACCGGCAACAAGTTCGAGTTCCGCGCCGTAGGCAGCAGCGCCAACTGCGCTAATGCCATGATCGCCGTCAACACCATTATGGCCGAGACCTTGAAGAAGTTCAAGAAGGATGTAGACGCCCTCATCGAAAAAGGCGACAAGAAAGAGATCGCCATCATGCACGTCATCCGCGAATACGTGGTCAGCAGCGAAAAAGTGCTGTTCGAGGGTGATGGATACAGCGAAGAATGGCACCACGAAGCCGAACGCCGCGGTCTGCCCAACGTACGCACCACCCCGCTGGCGCTGGATGCCATGGTCACCGAAAAGGCCAAGCACCTGTACGAATCCAATGGCGTATACAGCCACATCGAGCTGGAAGCCCGTCATGAGATCGAGCTGGAAAAATATATCAAGCGGGTACAGATCGAAGCCCGTATCATGGGCGAGCTGGCCACCAGCCATATCCTGCCCCCCGCCATCAAATACCAGAATACGCTCATCGAAAATATCAAGGGTCTGAAAGAGCTGGGGCTGAAGGATAGCGCTTACGCCAACCAGAAGGCGATTCTGGAAAAGATCTCCGAGCACATCGGTAAGGTCAGCGCCCTGGTAGAAAAGATGATCGAAGCCCGTAAAGTGGCTAACGCCATCGGCGACACCCGTACCAAGGCCATCGCCTACAACAGCCAGGTGAAAGAGCCTTTCTTCGACGAGATCCGCTATCATGTAGACAAGCTGGAATTGCTGGTCGACGACAACGAGTGGGTTCTCTCCAAGTATCGCGAGATGTTGTTCCTCCGCTAAATATTCAAAAGCCCCGCAAATGCGGGGCTTTTACTTTATAATTTTTCGTGCGTCCATTTCAGCGCCGTCTCCAGCTGCTGTTTCATCGTCAGATGCGAATTGTCCAGCACCACCGCATCATCGGCCTTTCGGAGCGGACTTACTTCACGGTGACTGTCGATATAATCCCGCATTTCCAGATTATGCTTCACCTCTTCCAGCGTGATATTGGGGTTCTTCTCAAATAGCTCTTTGAATCTCCGCTGAACCCTTACCTTCTCATCCGCCGTCATAAAGATCTTTAATTCCGCATGGGGGAAGACGGTCGTACCGATATCCCGGCCATCCATCACAATACCCTTATTCTTTCCCATCTCCTGCTGCTGGGCCACGGCATACTCCCGAACAGCCTTGATAGCCGCCACCTCGCTCACCTTTTCCGCAATCACCAGGTCCCGAATGACATATTCCACATTCTCTCCATTGAGCCACATCTCGGTCTGTCCCGATTTGTGATTGGATACGAACTCCAGCACGATATGCCGCAGCGCTTCCTGCACCGCCTCCGGACGGGTCCAGTCTACGTGGTTACGAAGGAAATACAGCGTAATGGCACGATACATGGCGCCGCTGTCGATATACTTGTACTTCAGCTCACGCGCCAGCTGTTTTGCCAGTGTGCTCTTCCCCGTGGAGCTCCACCCATCGATGGTGACGATGATCTTTTTCATTTGCGGCCGTAAAATACAAAAAAAGAGGCTGCCCCTTTGAGACAGCCTCGTTATTTAATTGGCTCACTTCACTTAAGCCTCGGATTTTTCTTTTGCTTTTTCTTTCAGTGTGAATCGGATCTTGGCATTTTCTTTATCGAGATCAGCAACCAGCACATCACCATTCTTGATGCTCATATTCAGGATCTCTTCCGCCAGGGGATCTTCCAGATACTTCTGGATGGCCCTGTGTAGGGGACGAGCGCCAAACTGCGCGTCATAACCCTTGTCGGCAATGAAGTTCTTGGCTTCTTCCGTCAGCTCGAGCGTAAAGCCCAGCGTATTGAGCCTCTTGAGAACTCCCTTCATAAGGATGTCGATGATCTGGAAGATATGCTCCTTGTTGAGAGCGTTGAATATGACCACGTCGTCGATCCTGTTCAGGAACTCAGGGCTGAATGTGCGTTTCAACGCTTTTTCGATGACAGCCTTGTTGTTCTCATCGGCGTTTTGTGTCCGGGCAGCCGTCGCAAAACCTACTCCATCTCCAAAATCCTTCAGCTGACGAACCCCGATATTCGAAGTCATGATGATCAGCGTGTTCTTGAAGTCTACCTTGCGGCCTAATCCATCTGTCAATTGACCGTCATCAAGCACCTGCAGCAGGATGTTATAGATGTCCGGGTGGGCTTTTTCGATCTCATCCAGTAGGATCACCGAGTAAGGCTTGCGACGTACTCTTTCCGTCAGTTGACCGCCTTCCTCATATCCAACATACCCCGGAGGCGCGCCGATCAAACGGCTCACCGTGAATTTCTCCATGTATTCGCTCATGTCAATGCGGATGAGAGAATCTTCCGAATCGAACATATAACGTGCCAGGGCTCTTGCCAGCTCGGTCTTACCGACACCGGTGGGGCCAAGGAATATAAACGTTCCGATGGGCTTCTTGGGATCTTTCAGACCTACGCGGTTACGCTGAATGGCCTTCACCACTTTTTGAATGGCTTCATCCTGGCCTACTACCATGCCACGCATGTCGACAGACATGTTCCGCAGCTTCTCGCTTTCAGCCTGTACCATTCTCTTTACGGGTATGCCCGTCATCATGCTCACCACTTCGGCGATATTTTCCTCATCGATGGGGTAACGTTTGTGCTTGCTTTCTTCTTCCCATTCAGACTTGGCCTTTTCCAGGTCCTCCTGTAAACGTTTTTCCGTGTCGCGGAGAGAAGCCGCCTCCTCGAACTTCTGGCTTTTTACCACCTTGTTCTTTTCATTCTTCACATCTTCGATCTTCTTTTCCAGGTCGACGATATTCTGGGGAACATTGATGTTCTTCAAGTGTACCCTGGCGCCTACCTCATCGAGTACGTCGATGGCCTTGTCGGGCAGCAGGCGGTCCGTCATATAGCGGTCGCTCAGCTTCACGCACGCATCGATGGCGTCATCGGAGTAGGTGACATTATGGTAATCCTCGTACTTCGATTTGATATTATTGAGTATCTGGATAGTCTCTTCCACACTGGGGGGATCGACCATTACTTTCTGGAATCTGCGGTCAAGAGCGCCATCCTTCTCGATATACATACGGTACTCGTCCAGGGTGGAGGCGCCAATGCACTGGAGCTCGCCTCTCGCCAGGGCAGGTTTGAAGATGTTGCTGGCATCCAGCGACCCGCTGGCCCCGCCGGCGCCTACGATGGTATGTATCTCATCGATGAAAAGGATCACATCGCGATTCTTTTCCAGTTCATTCATGATAGCCTTCATCCTTTCTTCGAACTGGCCACGGTATTTCGTACCCGCCACCAGGGCCGCCAGGTCGAGAGAGATGACGCGCTTGTCGAACAGCACGCGGGATACCTTGCGCTGCACGATACGAAGAGCAAGACCTTCTACAATGGCGGTCTTACCTACGCCAGGCTCTCCGATAAGGATGGGGTTGTTCTTCTTGCGGCGGGACAGGATCTGGGATACCCTCTCGATCTCTTCTTCCCTGCCTACGATGGGATCCAGCGCCCCCATCTCGGCCAGCCGGGTAATGTCCCTGCCGAAGTTGTCCAGGACAGGGGTCTTGCTCTTGGCATTGCCGGCAGACCTTGCTTTTTGCTGGGAATACTTCTTTTCTTCGTCGAAATCGTCGTCGTTCTCTTCGGCGTATTCGCTCCGGATGTCGTTGCTTTTCACAACGCCTAATTCGTTTCTGAACAGGTCGTAATCCACGTCAAATTGATTTAAGATTTGAGTAGCTATGTTTTCTTTGTTCTTCAGGATGGAGAGCATCAGGTGTTCAGTTTCTACTGTGGGGCTCTTCAGGGCTTTCGCTTCCAAAACCGTCACTCGTATTACTTTCTCCGCCTGCTTGGTCAGGGGAAGACTATTGATATTGGCGATGTTCTTACCGGTCTTGTCCTTTACTGCCATTTCCACCTCCTTCCGCAGCTCATACAGGTCCACATTGAAGCTTTTCAATATGCGGACAGCTGTATTATCACCCTCACGGATCAACCCCAGCAATAAGTGCTCCGTACCGATAAAATCGTTCCCCAGACGCAACGCTTCCTCCCTACTGAAAGATATGATCTCCTTTACCTGGGCTGAAAAATTGTTATCCATTTTTAAGTTATTGAGCTTTATACAATAATAACGAATATTTTTGACTTCTGTTTCCGCTGTTTTATTAACGGCCGTTAATAATATTTAAGTATTATGCAAGTCAAAATTGATACCAAGGAAAAATTTCATGCCATTACGATCAATGAATCCAATCTTGCTGCTAATATGACAGCGGAACTTGAGCAGTGTTTACTCCCTTTCTCAGAAAAGGACGTTAAAAACGTAGTGCTCATCCTTAAAGACACTCAAAACATTGACGATGCTGCCGCCGAATGCCTCGTACGGATCCAGCAATCCTTCTACGATGCAGGCTCATCCTTCGTTATATGCGAATTGACTTCTGAGGTCGAAAAGAGCCTGGAGACCAGTGGACTGCTCGAGCTGATGAACGTGACCCCCACTGAAAGTGAGGCATGGGATATTGTTCAAATGGAAGAGATGGAGAGGGAACTCTTAAATGGACCAGACCTATAAGTCTTTGTTTATGTGTTGATTACAACCGGGTTATCCCTTTTCCCTCTCTGTAGGACAGAAAGTCAGAAGAGCATCAAAATCAATCAGCACAATGTCTTTCGGTATTTCTTCTATTCTTACTGAGGTCCTTGCCCGGTCAGCTGGGGCGGAGGAAACCAGCCCCTTACAGGTTCGGGCAGTAGGCGGAGGTTCCATTAACAACGCATACATCATAACAACAAGCCAGCGTCAGCATTGGTTCTGTAAAATAAACGATGCCAGCCGGTTTCCGGATTTATTTGTCCTGGAAAGGCAGGGACTAGCCCTATTGGGGGCTGCAGCTACAATTCGGGTTCCCGAAGTCATTGCATGCGAAGTGATTGCCGGCAAACAGGTGCTCGTATTGGAGTGGATCGAACAAGTACTCAGGTCCGACAGCTTTTGGACAATGTTTGGCCGGCAGCTGGCGCAGCTTCACCAGGACGGGCTCTCTCCCCCAATCCAACACCCCCTCACCTGACTGGGTAGAATTCTTCAGGGATCAACGGCTTGAGCCCCAGCTACACTTGGCCGCAGACAAAGGTTACCTGGGCGTCAGGGAGATACAGCAGTTCCGGCGATTGTATAAGGAGCTCGACACGATCTTCGGGAAAGAGTCCCCAGCCAGGGCTGCGCCCGTGACCTTCGTTCGGTTCCGAGACTGTCGGACCCTCGCTCGGTCATACAGTCGATCTGTGGAGCGGCAACTTCCTTTGCGATGCGCAGGAGCATCCCGTGCTCATCGATCCCGCCGTTTATTTATTTGGCGGCGCGCGTGGTCTGGAATGTAACGCTTCCCGCCAAAACCTCTAATGATGGGCCTTCGGCCGCCCCCCCCCCCCGCGGCGGTTTTTGGGACACAGGAATATGAACCTGGCCATGACCACCCTCTTCAGCGGCTTCGGGCGGCCCTTTTATGAAGCATATGCCTGGCATTATCCCTTTCCCCCGAGCCATCGGCAGCAATGGGAAATTTGTAACCTCTACCCTTTATTGATCCATCTCAACCTTTTTGGGAGAGATCTTCGTCGTGGGGGCCCCTTACCCCCCCTCCTCGGCAGGCCTTCGGAACGCAACACTGTTGCCTTCCTCGGTCGCATCCTTCGTCCGGAACTCAGATGCCTTCGCGAGGCTCGGTTATATCTGGGAAATATTTTGCACACAATTCAACGCTTTTAATGTACGTTAGTGGTGGAAGCCCGCCCCGCAAGCCCGGTCAGGCAGCCGGCCCGTTTTCCGGACTAAATCGAAAGGGAATGCAGCGGATTAGCCTTGGTCTTCGTCCTATACTGGACATTGTCCAGTTCAGACATCAGATGAACATGTTGGATCGTAACCTTAAAATCGCGTAATGCTGGCCGTCACTATTTTAGGCAATAATTCTGCTCTACCCGCATTTGATCGTCACCCTACTGCCCAGGTCGTGACGATGGAAGATCAGATATTCCTGGTGGATTGTGGCGAAGGCACTCAGATGCAGATGGCCAAATACAAGATCCGGCGCAGCAAGATCAATCACATCTTTATCTCCCATCTTCATGGCGATCATTATTTCGGGCTCATCGGTGTATTGACCAGCATGGGGCTGCTGGGCAGGTCTCAGGACCTGCACATCTATGCTCCGCCCGTGTTGAAGGATATCATCGGGCTGCAACTACGGGTTGCCGATATCCATCTTCCCTATCCCCTGCATTTTCATCCGTTGGAGAAAGAAGGCGTGCTCGTCCGGGAATCCAAATTCGAGGTCAGCTGTTTTCCTGTCTATCATCGCATCGAGTGCTGGGGGTTCAAGTTCCGTGAGATTCGTCCCTTCCGTCGTGTGAATCCCGAGAAGGCCAGACAATATGGAGTGCCTTCTTCTTTTTTCGACAGGCTGAAATGGGGCGAAAGCTATCTCACGAAGGACGGGCAGCTGGTAGAGAACGGCTGGGTCACAGAACCCGCCACCCGCGCCAAATCTTATGCGTATGCCGCTGATACGCTTTTCGATGCCCGCATCGTCGAAAGCGTCAGGGGGGTGGACCTGCTCTATCATGAGACCACGTATTTAAAGGACCTCTCCGAACAGGCCATCAAGCGGTTTCACAGTACTACCGCCCAGGCAGCCACGGTCGCCCAACAGGCCGGCGTGCAAAGGCTGATTATCGGTCATTTCAGCTCTAAGTACGAAAAGCTCCAGGCTTTCGAACAGGAGGCGAGGGAAATATTTCCTCACACCGACCTGGCACTGGAAGGCGTGACTTATCGGATTTAGCTCATTCCCCGGTTTTTAATGGCTCCTTTTCTTCCGCGTAAAAAAAAGGCTCCGCTTTCGCAGAGCCCTCGTAGCCGTTTTCCGTCGCGGCTTATTTCAGATTTGCCACGTAGGTTTTAATTCTCTCCTGCAGCCCCGCACTCACAGGCACCACCGGCAGACGCAGATAGTTCCCGATCAGCTTCATCTCGGTCATCGCGGCTTTTACTCCGGCCGGGTTATTTTCTGCAAAAAGAACTTCGTATCCTAAGATAAGTTTATCATTCAGTTCTTTGGCCGCCTTGAAGTCACCTTTCAGACATAGTCTCACCATATCCGTGAACATGCGGGGGAAGCTATTGGCTGCCACGCTGATGACGCCTTCCATACCGCAGGCTATCTGGGGAAGGGTCAGGGCATCGTCACCGCTGACAACGAGGAAATCGTCGGGCTTGTCACGAAGGATCTCCATGCACTGGGCCATATCGCTGCTGGCTTCTTTAATGCCGGCAATATTCTTTACTTCTTTGGCCAGCCGGATCGTAGTGGCGGCGTTGAGATTGCGGCCCGTGCGGCCAGGGACATTATACAGCAAAAGCGGTTTGGGCGATGCCGCGGCCAGGGCTTTGTAGTGCTGGAAAAGGCCTTCCTGGGAAGGTTTGCTGTAATAAGGGCTGGCGCTGAGCACGGCGATCGCTTTATCCAGGGGGAAGGATTTCAGCTCTTCGATCAGTTCGGCCGTATTGTTACCGCCGATGCCTACGACTACCGGCACCCGGCCGGCCACTTTTTCGTAGGTGAAGTGGACGATGGCTATTTTCTCTTCTTTGGAGAGCGTAGGGGTTTCACCAGTGGTTCCCAAAGAGACGACATATTCTACACCGCCTGTGATAACATGGTCGATCACTTTTCCAAGTGCATCATAATCAATGGAATAATCAGGACGAAAGGGTGTAATTAAAGCTACTCCGGTACCGCGGAGTGTTTGACGAAGGGACATTTCAATATCGTATTTAAGTAGTTGTAAGTAAATTATATGATCCTCGCTCGGGTTCCCCTACACCTGTTCTCCCGTTTATGAGAGGTCGCAGGCTGACTGGATCCCGATATCCGGAGCCCCTGATGGGCTTGGTCCGGGCGCCGCCGGCTGGCTTATGATGTTTGCTTCTGGTCAGGCCGGCACTTCGTCCCAGAAGCCCATCTTACCAAACTTCTTTATCCTGTTCTCCACCCGCTGCTGAGGAGTATATTGGCGGAGTTCATGCAGGGTTTCTATAAGCCTGGGCTTTAGCAGGGCGGCTGCCTCATTGTAATCCCAGTGGGCGCCTCCCAGAGGTTCCTGCACGATGGTGTCGATAAGGCCAAAATTGTACATGTTGTCGGGGGTCAGACGGAGCTCTTCTGCCGCCTTTTCCTTTTGGTCCCAGCTTCTCCAGAGGATAGAGCTGCAGTTTTCAGGGGATATCACCGTATACCAGGAATTCTCCAGCATAAATACCTTATCCCCTACTCCGATCCCAAGGGCCCCGCCCGATGCACCTTCACCGATGACCACGCAGATGACAGGCACCTGCAGACGCATCATTTCATATATGTTGCGGGCAATGGCCTCACCCTGTCCTCTTTCCTCGGCCTCCATGCCGGGATAGGCGCCCGGCGTATCGATAAGGGTAATGATGGGTTTATCGAATTTCTCCGCCATCTTCATCAGACGGAGCGCTTTACGGTATCCTTCCGGATTGGCCATCCCGAAGTTGCGCATCTGGCGCATTTTGGTGTTAGTGCCTTTCTGTTGCCCGATCATCATCACCGTCTGTCCGTCCAGTTGGGCAAACCCTCCTATCATGGCCTTGTCGTCCCGCACATTCCGGTCGCCAAACAACTCAACAAAGTTGGTGCACATCTTCTCGATATACTTCATGGTATAGGGCCTGTCCGGATGACGGCTGAGCTGCACTTTCTGCCAGGGGGTGAGGTGCTGGGTAATTTCCCGGCGCCGCTCAATAACCTGATCTTCCAGTTTCTTAATGGAATCGCTGAGATCTACCTTTGTCTTTTCGGCAGTCTGCCTGAGCTTTTCAATCTCGTCAAATAATTCTTTGATCGGTTTTTCAAAATCAAGGAACTGTCGATTTTTTGCTTGGGGCATAGTTTTTTCAATGGTCTATAAATGTAAAATTAAGCAAACGCAATTTTCTATGAACATTTTGTTGGAGAAAATCAAAATTCTCCTATCTTTGCCATCCCGAAAACGAAGGGTATCACGCCTAACCGCGCAGTTTCCCGGATACGGAAGGTTGGATCGGTAGTTCAGTTGGTTAGAATGCCGCCCTGTCACGGCGGAGGTCGCGGGTTCGAGTCCCGTCCGGTCCGCAAGTCACTCAGACCAAGTCGTTTAAACCCGCTTCAGATGCAATGCTGACGCGGGTTTTCGCTTTTCGGGCATGTCCAATCGCAATCAATCGTGTCCATCTATTCGGTCGCAATTCGGTTAGCAGGGATCAGGTTGAAAAGTTGGGGGATTTAGGGAAAAGCGGTTGTTTTGCGGCTGGAATAAAGAACTA
>DASZWE010000752.1:0-6087 GCA_035546735.1 Puia sp. | reverse complement strand
ACAATCATACAACTTAAGAGATGCCGGCCTATAAGCCCTGTCTGGTTTCGATACAACGTTCGTTTGATTATAGTACAGGGGTATTGGACTCTCCTTCCGGATGTAAGGTTGCAAGGAGTCGGGATTTGGCGGAGAAAATGTGATCAAAGCGGGGAAATATGTGATGGGTTATCTTTGCATATGACATTTATTCAGCTTGAATATATTGTGGCCGTGGATACCTATCGCCATTTTGCCACTGCCGCCACGCATTGTTTTGTTACACAGCCCACGCTCAGCATGCAGGTTCAGAAGCTGGAGGAGGAGCTGGGGGTAAAGATCTTCGACAGAAGCAAGCAGCCTGTGCTGCCTACGGAGGCGGGGAGGGAGCTGATCGACCAGGCCAGAAAGATACTGGCCGAGAGGGAGGTCATCCAGGAGATCGTACAAGCCAAAAAAGGTTTGCTCAAGGGGGAATTGCGCATTGGGATCATCCCTACCCTGGCGCCTTATTTATTACCCTTGTTCGTACAGGGTTTTACGACCAAATATCCGCAGATCAAGCTTGTGGTCAGCGAGATGATCACCGAGAACCTGGTAGCCAGGCTCCGGGAGGGCAGGATCGACGTAGGCATTTTGGTCACTCCGCTGCAGGAGAAAGGGATCCGGGAGCATGTGCTGTTCTATGAGGAGCTGCTGGTTTATGTATCCCGTAAGAATGCTGCCTATAAAAAGACTTATATGTTGGCGCAGGACATTGATCCCGATAAGCTATGGCTACTGGAGGAGGGGCATTGTTTCCGCAGCCAGATCGTCCGTCTCTGCGAGCTGCGGAAGGCGAGCAAGGAGGGTAGCCATTTCGACTATGAGGCCGGCTCCCTGGAGACCCTTCGCCGGATGGTGGAGCTGAACGATGGCATCACGATACTCCCCGAGCTGGCCGCCATAGACCTTACCCAAAAACAATCCCAGCTGATCCGTCATTTCAAGCGCCCGGCCCCCATGCGGGAGGTGAGCCTGGTGGTGCATCGTGACTTTGTAAAGCAACGGCTTGTGGGAGCGTTACGGGAAGAGATCATCAAGGCTATACCCGAGAAGGTGCGGCAAAACAAGAACCAGCATATCGTTCCTATTTGAAAAATCCCCTGGAAGCGCGTAGCTTGCGGTCCTAAGAGATTATATGGGTATCAAGCGTTTGTTAATCAACATATTAGGGGAGCGCAGCTATTTATCCTTACTGGCTGGCACCTTTCAGCGGCTGTATCCTACCGGCAAGCTGGGGCTTATTTACCAGGATGTTTATTTTTTACAGCATATCGTCAGAGAGGGTGACGTCTGTGTGGATATCGGCGCCCACCTGGGGTATTATACGTTGGAGATGAGCAGACAGGCCGGTGCAGCGGGCAAGGTCATTGCCATCGAGCCCATGCCAGTATTCAGCGAAGTGCTGGGAAAGCTGTTACGAAAGAAGAAGGTAAGCAATGTGGAGCTGTTGCAGGTGGCGCTGGGGGGGGACGGCGACTATGTAGAAATGGGAATTCCCAAGGTGGGGAATAACAAACAATTCGCTTATGCCCGGGTGATGAAGAGCGATGGACAGTTCGAATACCTGGAGCAGGTGAAAGTAAAAAATGAGCAGGGAGACAGGCTGTTCAGCCAGCTGCCCCGTTTGGATTTTATCAAATGCGATGTGGAGGGGTTGGAGATAAAGGTCTTTTCCTCCATGATGGAAACGTTGTCCAGGCACCGGCCGATATTGCTGGTTGAGCTGGTGGATAAGGGCGAGCGTATTAAATTCTTCGATCTTCTGCGACCGCTGGGCTATGAGCCGTACTACCTGGAGAAGGGGCGGCTGTATCCGCTGGATTTACATGGGGATGTGTTTCCCGTCAGCCATAATCATTATTTTGTACCGGGGGTAAGGAGGGAGAGAATGCGGCTTTTGTATTCCTGATGATCGTACAGATCATTGTGCTCACCTCCCCCGATAGTAATAAACTCGTCTTCTTTTTTTAGTAGCGGTTTTAGCCGCGAGGCATTGCTATAAGGTACGACCCCGTCGCTGGTGCCGTGAAAAATGGTGATGGGCGCCGTCACCTCCGGCAGGTGCTTATACGTAGGGAATTTATAGTGGAGCATGCTGCCTACCGGCCACAGCGGCAAATAATGGCGCACCAGCGATGTCATGCTGTAGTAAGGGCATTCCAGGATCAATCTGCGGCAGTCACGTACGTCCGCCAGCTGGGCGGCCACTCCGGTGCCCAGGCTTTTGCCATAGATAATGATCTGATCGGGGCGCCACCGGCTTCGCGCCAGCCGATACAGCACGAGCGCATAAGTATAAAGATTTTCTTCACTGAACTTTCCCGTGCTCTTGCCGTAGCCGGGGTAGTCCATCATCCAAACCTCATAGCCATGGTGGGTGAAGTCGGCGGCAAAAGGGGCGTAGTGGGTGACGTTGTCCTTGTTGCCGTGAAAATACAATACGACGCCCCGGGCTGTGTCGGGTCCGGTGAGCGTGAACTGGATGACGTTGATGCTTGTCTCTTTGTTGTAGGGGATATTGACCTCTTTAAAGGGCTGATCAAAATGGTAGGGGGTATGGATATTCACCGCAACAGGATGAAATAAGATGCGGTCCTGTAAATAATAGAATGCAATGCCGATGACACAATAGAGCAGTATCAGCACTTTTAGCCAACGGTATACTTTTTTCTTCGTGATCTTCATAATTTGTCACTCTTTCAATATGTCCCGGATAAAATTGTGGTATTCCGGAAAGGTGGTCAGGTTATTGTGCCCTCCGCCATGGATGCGGATCAGCGTTATTTTCGATGGGTTCAATTGTTGCAGCCGCTCGCTATGCCGAATGGGTATCAGCCAGTCGCGTGTGCCATGCAGGATATAGGTATGGCAGCGTACCCGGGGCAGCCAGAGATCTGTCCGGAGATGATACCGGAGAACATATCGCACCGGCAAGATAGGAATAAACCGCTGCACCACCTTCGTGAAGTTGTAATAGGGGCTGTCCAGGATCAGGTAACGGGGATCATTGTCTGCCGCCAGCCTGGCTGCAAAACCGCTGCCGATGCTACGGCCATAGACCAACATACAGTTGTTGGGGCACTGTTGTAAAAGCGTATCGTAGACGAATTGTACGTCGCTGAGGAGGGCTTTCTCGCTCCTCCGCCCAGTGCTTTTGCCGAACCCACGGTAATCCACCAGCACGACATCGTAGTTGAATCGATAGAAATCCCGCGCATATTTTGCCCAGCCTTTAATGCTGCGGGTATTGCCGTGCAGATAGAGGATCAGTCCCGCGGGATGTTCCCGGTGGAAATGCAGCCCATTGATGCGTACTCCTTTGGCGATGTCGAAGAACAGCTCCCTGAATGGGATATCGTATTTGTACTGGAAGTCGGCCGGCAGCTTTTCCGGCTTGAAGATAAGTTTGTCCTGTATGAAGTAAGCAATGACAAGCAGGATGACAGCACCAATGATTATATATAACAGATCATGCAGGAGCATCAAACTATTCAAATTCCGCATCGATCCTTTTCAGGTTGAAATTCGGGACTGGCGAAACTACCAGCGGGAATTTCTCGATGGTGACATTGGACGGGTCCAGGCCAAACCCCCTTTCTTCGGAGAGGCTCAGCTCTTTCAGCCAGAAGTACAATTTCATTACCACCCTTTCCCAGAACGGAAGTTCATTGTCCTGGCTCAGGTATTTTTCCATGACGATGAACTGGAAGTCGCCCACCACGTTATTCCTTTCCAACGATTCGTAACGGCTGGTGATATTCACTTCCTTGTTATTTACCAGGTCTTCCACCACCTTGCGGAACATCAGGTTGATCTTTGGTTCGATACGGAAACCCAACCGGAACTCCACCCGGATGATATCATTGGGAATGATATGTTCCACGGAATATTCGGCGGTATAGGGATCGTCCAGGGTGTCGACGTGAACGAACCAGTAGATATCGCTGCGCTTGGGCTTTTTATTGAGAATGGAATAAATGATCTTATGCTCTATCTCCTTGGGGTTGTTGGCGCTGGTCATATATACCAGGTGGGTGGCGTATTTGGTGATGGTGCGGTCGTTGCTTAGCTCCTGTATCTGGGGGATATAATGCTCCATCCGTACGAATTCCACATAGCGGTTCTTGATCTTCCGGGCCCTGAACCAGACATACATGATCACGAACAGGCCGCCGCCGACGATGAGGGTGACATAACCGCCATGTGGGAATTTATCCAGGTTGGCAAACAAAAAGCTCAGTTCGATGCTAAGATATACTGCTAGGTAAAGATAGATCAATGGGCTGGTGGTTCGCCGGGATATAAGATAGTTGGCGAACAGGATGGAGGTGGCCAGCATACATAGGGTAATGGCCAGACCATAAGCGGCTCCCATATGTTCGGAATTCCTGAAATAAAGGGTGATGCCACAGCATCCTATGAACAGCATGAAGTTAATGGCCGGGATATAGGACTGTCCTCTTTCCTCCGTGGGATAGCTGATACGCAGCTTGGGCCAGAGGTTGAGCCGCATGCTTTCGCTGATCAGCGTAAAGGAGCCGGTGATCAGGGCCTGGCTGGCGATGATGGCTGCCGCCGTGGCGATAATGATCCCGGGTATGACGAACCAGCCGGGCATGATATTGTAGAAAGGATTGCCGCGTTCGGTATCGAAGAATCTGCCATGGTATTTCGCCAGCAGCCAGGCGCCCTGGCCCAGGTAGTTCAGGATAAGACAGATCTTCACATAGATCCAGGAGAAGCGGATATTGCCCTTGCCGCAGTGTCCCAGGTCGGAGTAAAGGGCTTCCGCCCCCGTGGTACAGAGGAATACGGCGCCCAGGATCCAGAAACCTTTGGGATAGGTGGTGAGCAGCTCGATGGCATAGTGGGGGCTGAGCGCCTTGAAGATGCCCAGGTCGTCCAGCAGGTGGTTGGAGCCCAGCACGGCCAGCATAGTGAACCAGATGAACATGATGGGGCCGAAAAGCTTTCCAATAGACTCGGTACCAAACTGTTGCAGAAAGAAGAGGACGACCAGGATACCCAATACGATATAGACGATAGTGGATTGATCCATGTATTGGAACGCCGGCATTTGTCTTAGACCTTCGATGGCGGCGGTAACGGAAATGGGGGGAGTGATCATGCCATCCGCCAGCAGGGCCGCGCCCCCGATCATGGCCGGCAGGACCAGCCATCGTTTTTGACGGCGGACCAGGGCATAGAGGGAGAATATGCCGCCTTCACCGTTGTTATCCGCCTTTAATGTCAGCCAGACATATTTTACGGTGGTCTGCAGGGTAAGGGTCCAGATGATACAGGAGAGGGCTCCCAGGATCAGCTTTTCCTCGATGATCCTGCCATGGATAATAGCATTGAGTACGTAGAGGGGAGAGGTTCCAATGTCGCCGTAAATGATGCCTAATGCAATAACGAGGTTTGCGAAGCTGACTTTATTAATCTGTTTGCTCACGACTGAGATACTTAAAATTTAAGCCCGGAGGCTGGCCGGAGAGCAAAAGTACAGGGAAATAAACAAAACCTCTATAGCATTTTTTGGAGCCGCAAAAAGCGGCTCGTCCAGAACCGAAGGTTCCGACCAAGGAGGACCCTTTCGAAGTACCCGAGGAACGAAGGGTACGAACGAGGAAGAGCGAATACTTGGAGCTCTGCCGAAGTTCTTCCGACGAAGGCCTACAGACATTGGCACATTTTCAGTGTCAGAATTTTATAAAATCTTAATATTTTTAATCGGGGATGAGTGGTAATCCCTGGCGGGCGGAATTCAAACTTTTAGGTATATTACAAAGGGTTTTAACAAAACGATGGGTTAAAGAGGCCCGATGGAGACCAACTTTTGTGTAAAATGCACGTATAAATAATCAAAGAACCGAGGTCACTATATGAACAGAATCCTGTTATCCTTTTTTTTACTATCGATGTTGCTTGCTCCCCGGCTGTTGTCTGCCCAACAGATCATTTACAGCGAACCCGAGCGGGAGGATGGTCGGCGCACCAACTTCGAGATCATTGGCAAACTCAATGGTAACTTCCTGATTTTCAAGAACAACAGCTCGACCA
>DASZWE010000751.1:0-4759 GCA_035546735.1 Puia sp. | reverse complement strand
TCTAGATCACTCCCCCGACATTGCCATCGCCGGTGCCGTTCACTTGCGCCGTAATGGTCACGGGGCTACCCGCCTTTTCGGCTCCCGTCTTGATATCCAGCGCATGCAGGTATTGGACAAAGACATTCGTGCCGTTGGTCGTCACGCTCCGGGATACTACATATAGGGTCCCCGCGGCCTTGTCGATCACCGGAGTTCCAACAATACCCATATTCCCTGAAAAATCATTATAGGCGCCTCCGCACAAGGGAGGGGTCAGGTCGGTGTTTTTAGGGGGCCTCGTGCCTGACGGCGTAAGGTTGACATGCCAGAACGCCCCATTCACCCGAACGCTGTCCGCATCGAAAGCATAGATGGAGTTATTGGTGGTGGCGACATATACCACATTTCGGGTGCCTACGCCCGGCATGCTGATGCCCGAGACTACCAGCGGCTGTGCATAGACCTTGTCATCCAAGGCATCGGAAAATAGCTTGCCAAAGCTCCCGGTCTTTACATTCCTGATATTCAATTGCGTCTCCTGGCTGTTCCAGCCTGTCCGGTTGAGATCATTGTGCTGCGTGAGCACGTCAACCTGCGCGTCTGCAGAAATAGTACAAAATGCCAGAGCTCCGCCCAGGATCAATGTGTGCTTCATACGATAGTTTAGAAATGACCTGTTTGCGGTAGAGGGAGCGCGTAATGTACTGGTATGCGAAGGATTGATGGATAGGAGTCCCCAAAATATGTAAATAAATCCATATTGGCAAGTTCCCTGCTCACTTATTGCAGTTTGATCCCATCGGCAGATTTATGAGATGGTCAGTGTAACCTCACCGGCAAGGGAGTCGTCTCAGGTTGAAAATGAGCTCATGTTCTTCAATTACCTGAAGGTAGGTATCCGGAATTTCCTGAAATACAAGACCTTTTCCTTTATCAATGTATTCGGCCTGGCCGCCGCCATGTCCGTTTGCATGCTGATCATGTTGATGCTGGCCGATCAGCGTAGCTATGACCAGTTCCACACGAATAAGGATCATATTTATCGCATCATCTCCGATAAGCCCGATCTTAAACACGCGTATGCCACCAGTCCCTTCCCATTGGCCGATGCTTTGAGATATGAAGATCCCGTCATTTTAGGATCTACCCGCCTTGCGATAGGCGTCGGCGGCGATGCCTTATATAATAAGGTCTCCACCGAATTAAGAGGCTATTTTACGGATACGGCTTTCTTCAAAGTGTTCGGTTTCCGGCTTGGCAAGGGCGATCCCGGAACGGCGCTGCTTGCTCCCAACTCTATCGTGCTGTCCGCTGACGCGGCGCGGCAGCTGTTCAAAGAGGAAGATCCCATTGGCAAGACAGTGACTTTTACAGACCGCGGGTTGGGCCCACTGGGAGGGAATGAAGCTTCCAGATCCGTCAGCTGGGGCAGCTATACCATTACCGGCGTGCTGGAAGATGTAAACTACCGGAGCCATCTCCACTTTGATGCTTTGTTCTCCATCTCTTCCCTGCCCTTCCTCATTGCAGATAAAAAATTTGGCGACTGCAGAAATGACTGGAAGAACTTTTTTCAATGCTATACCTATGCCCTGCTCAAACCGGGGAAGACGGGCTCCGACCTGGATGCATCCCTGGCCAGTCTGGTCGGGCCCCATATTGCGGGCATCTCCGATCTGAAAGGTTTCAACCTGAAAGGACAGGCATTGACGGCCATTTCACCGGGTATGCTGCTCGGCAACGAGCCGAATGTTGCTCTCCCCAGGGTAGCGTATTATTTTTTATCGATCATCGCCCTGGTAGTCCTGATCTCGGCCTGCCTGAACTATACCAATCTTTCCATTGCAAGGGCTATGACCCGGGCCCGGGAGATCGGCATTCGCAAGGTCAATGGCGCAGGACGAAAGAACATCGTATTTCAATTCCTCTGTGAATCCATTCTTACGGCCCTCTTCGCCCTTTTGCTGTCCATCCTTTTTCTTCTTTTCCTCCGGACTGCTTTTGTCGGACTTTGGCTAAACCAATACTTCCATTTCGACCTGCAGGCAGGCTGGCCGGTTCTTATTGCCTTTGTAGTATTCGCATTACTCATCGGTGTAGCCGCAGGAATGTATCCTGCCCTCTATCTTTCAGGTTTCCAGCCGGCAAAGGTGCTCAAAAGCCTGGCCGGTATCCGTCCCGGCAGGCTGTCCTTACGAAAAATATTGAGCGTTACACAATTTGCCATGTCCCTGATCTTTATCATCTCCACTACCCTCATTTTCCATCAGTTCACCCACTACCTGAAGTTCAAGTATGAGTTCGCCTCGAACAACATCGTAAACATACCGTTACAGGGCAATGACTATCGCATGGTAGCCAGGCAGCTGAATGCTGTTCCCGGCGTGGATAGGATCTCCGCCTGTGAATATATTCCCTCCACCGGCAGGTCCGAAGGAACAAGCCTGAAAAGAGCAGATGGTAAGAACGAGTATATCTCCATGACGGCGCTGCGCACGGATGAGAATTTTATCGGCCTCCTCCAGCTCCCATTGGTGGCGGGGAAAGGCCTCCCGGCAGGCGACACCGGTAGATATGTATTGCTGAACGAATCGGCCGTAAAGGCACTGGGTTTTAAAGACCCTGCCACGGCTGTCGGTACATTCCTCCGGCCGGCAGGCAATGACAGCAGCATCTTACAGGTGGCCGGAGTGGTCAAAAATTTTCACATGGGTCTCGATCATGACCAGATCGAGCCGCTGGTGCTGCAGAACATCCCGACCCTCCTTAAGTTTATCAATGTGAAGATCGCTTCCGCTGATCTGCCTGGCACCGTGTCGGCGCTGGAGAAAAAATGGAGGGCCATCGACCCTGTCCATCCCTTCCAATATCAATTCTTCGATGATCAGCTGGCTGCCGTCTCCCGGGGATTATTCGACATCGTCTCCATCCTGGGCTATCTGGCCTTTATTGCCATCACCATTGCCTCCCTGGGGATGCTGGGTATGGCGACCTATACCACCGAACGAAGGATCAAGGAAGTAGGTATACGCAAAACACTGGGTGGGAAGGAACTTGGGATTGTGATGCTGCTCTCGAAAGAATTTATACAGGTGCTGGTGATCGCCATTCTTATTGCAGCCCCACTGAGCTATTTTCTGAACAGCCTCTGGCTGAATAAATTTCCCAACCGGGTGACATTGGGCTGGGACACCATCCTTACCGGCATCCTGATCCTGCTCATCCCGGGACTGGCAGCCATCGGATCCCAAACGCTGCGGGCCGCAAGACGCAATCCTGTGGCTGCACTCAGGACGGAATGATCGTTCTGTCGGGCGCCACCCAACCACGCCTGGCCTGCACGCTCATCAACAGCTCCTTACTGTAGAATTGGTGAATGTGATCCTTTGCCAGGAACGGCTGCTGTAAGAACACGGATAGCGTTTCATCCGTCAAAGCGCTGACGCCTGTCGCTACCAGGTACTGGGCAATAGTCATCGTATAGAAAAGAGTAATGGTCTCGTGGTAGCCTGAACTATCCGTATTCTTACCGCCCACGCTGACATTGTATCGCTTTATACCCTCTCTTATCTTTTCGACAGCCTGGGGTAAAGGCACCCCTATACAATACCAGGCAGCCATAATAAAATGAGCGGTATGGGTCCACTGTTCCCTGGGCAATACCCCTTTCTCGAACTGTTCCACCAGGCAGGCGGCTTTTTCCAGCTGCATGATCAAAATGTTTTTGGGTTTATCTCTTCCTTATAGGTGCTTAGTATAATGGTAGTGCTCGTCCGGGTGACGGCTTTTATCGCCTTGATCTTATGCACCAGCAGCTCTTCCAGCGCTACGGTGTCTTTTACAAGGACCTTTAACAGCAGATCGCAATCCCCGGCCATATGATGACATTCCAGCACCTCATTCATTGCGACGATCAGATCCCTCACATTCACATTTTTTGTATGGTCGATCCATATATGTACAAAGGCCATTAAATGAAGAGAAAGCTTTTCCCTGTTCAGCCGTACAGTGTACTTATCCACCACGCCCGACCTGCTGAGCTTACGCAGCCTTTCGGTGACTGCCGGCAGAGATAGATTTACTTTTCTGGCAATGTCCGCCCCGGTAATACGGGCATTTTGTACCAGCAGCTTTAATATCTTATTGTCAAATGCGTCCATCCTACTTATTATTGATGGACAAAGCTACCCCATTATTTATTTAATACGGAGAAATGAAAGAAAGGACAGCAATTATTAAATGAGATTACGCTGACACTTAACATTCGCTTGTAAAAGGATCAATCTCCCGTAGGCCGGATAGCGCTTGTTTCCACCATCAGCATCACGGTCTTTTTCGGAGCCCGGGTCCGGTGCATTATTCCCTTTGGAATAGTCAGCCCCTCGTTAGGATTAAGCTCGATGGTCTTATCTTCCAGGTCGACCAGAAGCTGCCCTTGCAGGACATAAAAGAATTCATCGTCATTGTCGTGCTTATGCCAATGGTACTCTCCTTCTACAATACCTATGCGCACGACACTGTCATTCACCTTTGTCAGCGTTTGATTGAACCACTTGTCGGTACACTCCCTTATCATCCGGTTGATATCCATTTTCTCCAGATGATCAAATTTGATGTCAAGCCGGGTGACATAATTGAAAGTATTTTCCATGGTGCTATTTTTTTAGGCATGAATTGGATGGTTCTTATTCTTAAGCATGTTCCCCGTCCTGCAGGACAGTATGGCCTTGAGTTCGGCCACGATGGAGACAGCTATCTCCTGGGCTGTCTCGGCGCC
>DASZWE010000750.1:0-2739 GCA_035546735.1 Puia sp. | reverse complement strand
TTTACCTTCTTTATAGTGGATCATGGCCTGCACCTGGGAAGTGATGGTGTTGTTGTCCGGTCCCAGGTTATTCCTGTTCAATATCAGCGGCTTTCCGGAATATTCCATCTGCAGCACTTCATCCGTTCGCTGCTCGTTGTCATCTATAGCCACCAGGCTGCATCGGACAGTCTCGCCATAGGGTGGTACCGTCTCCTGGCGCCGCCCGCCCGGGTCCTGCCGGAAAACGCCGGGTGGCAGCGTTCCGGATGTCTTTTTCCGCGAGAGCCACTCACTCCTGTCCATCCCCGTATAAATATAACAAGCCATGATGAACACGTCCTTGAAAGCAAGCTCAGGCTCCTGCAACCCGTAAAAGATAAGTTTCCTCAATACATTGGCCGATGTGCTCAGACTCAGCTCGCCCAAACGCCTGTTCCTTTCCACCTCCTTTTCCTGCAACCATTTGCGGAGAGTGATCTTAAAGGGACTCTCCGTGAGGGAAGCGGTATAGTCGCTGATCCTGCCGGCATCCAGAAGCTGCTCGCGCATCATCTCACCTATGGCTTCGTAGTACTTGATGCTGCCGGTGATACGTTGGAGAAAATGCCGGGGGTCTTCCTGTATCGCAGCACAGTATTTCTTTACGATAGCCTCCCGCAGGGCAGCGACCTCATCTCGCAGGATGGTGATATTGTACATATGCCAGGTTTATCTATCCCTAAAGTAAGGCAATTCGATGAGATAGCCTTGCGAGCTCCTTACAAAAAAAGGCTGTCTGCTTGTGGCGGACAACCTCTTTTCCGGCATGACGCCGGCAGATTATTTTTTGGATCGGTTCGGCTAATAGACATTGGCCGAAGGTGTCCATGATTTATCTGTAGATTGCATGAATACCTCCTTTTTATTTGGTGAATTATAAAGTTACGAAATTATTATTACTTTAATAGGGAGATACTCCACCCCTGGCAGCTAAGAAAGGCCCGGGAGCTTCCACAGGAAGATGCAGCGGCATTATTGGGCCAGGAATGATCACTTCACCACCAGCCATGTATATCCCCCGGCCGGCAGGGATACCGTCACTTCTGCCTCGGAGAGTCCATTCAGCTTGTACGGATGTGTCGCTCCATTCCGCTCGCCGATCGACACCTGCCCCGTAAGTCCTGTATAATACAAAGGCAGTCGTATCTTGCGGGTGATCGGCTGCTTCAGGGGATTGAACAGCAGCACAAGCCCTCTCACCGCGCCCACGGCGTTCACATGCATCCACCCATCCCAGTCCCTGCCATCGGCCCTGCGCAGATGTATAATGTCCGCATTGAGTATATCACGATAGCGTTTGTACCAGTCCACTACCTGTACCACCCGCAGACGGGTCTCTTCCGTATCATATAGTCTTGGTCCACGGTAACAGGCCTGTACACCCGCGCCATAGTACTGCATCATCAATTGCTCATAATCCTTCAGATGATCTTGCAGGGGCTCCAAAATAGCTTCCGGTCCCCCACCCTGGTATTTTGTCAAAGGCACGAATCCCCAGCTCATGGAAGGGGTCTTTTCCCACAGTCCGTCAAAGATATTCTGTCTGTTGAGGATCATCTGGTGGTCGCGGGGAAGCGAGAAATTCACCTCTCTGTAGCCAAGCGCGATCTTATTGGTCCCGTCCAGCAAATACCAGTCGGGCGCGTTGATATAGATGCCGCGCTGGTTACACCAATGATAAAGCCCTTTTTGCAGTTCCATCTGCGCCCACTGGGAATCATCCAGCCCCTTGTGTCCCGGATGTTTGGTGGAGGCGCATACATCTCCCGGATAGGGACCGTCATTCTCGAATATATCGAAGCCCGTAGCCGTAAAAAATTTCTTTAACCGCGCCAGATAACCCAGCCCCCACTTACTGCCCAGACAGGGAGCATGTCCAAAGAAAGCCGCCTTATCGGGCAGCCCCGTGGCCGGATCGATCACGTCGTCCTCATCGCTGATACGACGGCTGCTGAAGAGGCTGTATCCACCGATGCGGATACCCTTGCTATGCGCATAGTCCGCCAGCGCCCGCCAGCGGCGGAGATTGGCGGCACTGGTATCCTCCAGATTACAATGGCTGCCAAAGCTGAGGATCACCGCTTCATATCCCGTAGCGACGCATTGATCCACTGCCGTCCGCACCTGGTCATCGTTCTGGCTTACCAGGTGTAAAAAAATGGGGTTCTCCGTCGTCCACGGGGCCACGACACGGTACATATGACGAATGGCCAGCCCTCTTCTCTCCCGATCATACGTATCGATGAGCAGCTCGTGCGTGCGCACGGAATTAAAGCTCCCTCCATCCGCCAGGTCGATCCCCGTCACCTTCTCCGGGTAGACCTCCGCTACACAAGGCGTTTGAAGATCGTAGTTCACTTGCGAAGTATAGCTGCTATCGGCATGCCAGTGCAGGGTCTGGTCGCTGATATCGTACCGCATGGAATTGTTGAAAGCATAATTCGTCTCAAAATAAATGCCGTGCTGGACCGTCAGCCTGTCCACCTTACCCACGACAGCGCTCTCTTCTTCCACGATACCCAGTATCTCATTCTTCACCCGGCCAATCCTGACCGTCCGCCCGCTCTTGTTGTCGATGGACACCCATTTTACGATGAGAGGTATGCCATCATAGAGCTCATAATGTACATCCACGGCAATGCCCTTCAGCGCCGGCTGTGCGGATGTATAATGCATCGTAAGGGATATACCCGTAGCGCGTTTCTTTTGTGCCGCCCA
>DASZWE010000749.1:0-2967 GCA_035546735.1 Puia sp. | reverse complement strand
CATCCAGTCCGCTCACCCCGACGGTTGTCCGCTTCATCCAGTCCGCTCAGTCCGGCCGGTTCGCCCCGCTCTTCCAATTCGTCCGGCTCGCCGGTTCATCCCCGGTTTCAGCCGATCGGGAAAGTGACGGACAAACTGCATCCTTTACCAGGGGACGAGTCGATGGCTACCCGTCCGTTAAAAAGCCCCGCCCTGCTCGTGATATTATTGATGCCAATGCCTTCCCGCTTTTTACGGGTATCGAACCCCCGCCCGTTATCCGTGATACGCAACAGCAGCAGGGCGCCCTCCTCGCGTACGAAAACATGTATGGCGGTAGCCGCGGCGTGTTTCAGCACATTGTTAAGCTGCTCCTGCACAATGCGGAAAATAGTGGTTTTCAGCTTGTCGTCCAGCAACTGCTCCCCCGGCAGGAAGAAGTCGAAACTTACCCGGATGCCTTCCGGCAACAGCCGGATACCCGCCAGCAGATCCTCTATGGAAAGCTTTAACCCTATCTCCTTATCAAAGGAATGCGTCATGCTCCGTGACAGCTTACGGATCTCCTCGATGGCCGTCGTAATGATCTCGCTGCTGCGCCGGATGATATGCGAGGGATGGACTGTCTGTAGCCCTTCGTCGGAGCTTCCGCCACTTGCCTCTCCTCGGTTCGAGCCTACGGTTCTGAACGGACCCGAGGTCCCCGGCCCCTGGTCGGACGTAGGCTCATGGATACAATCCAGGTACAGCCGGGCCGTCGTGAGTATCTGGTTTACATTGTCATGCAGCTCGCGGCCGATCTCTTCCCTTTCCCGCTCCTGCGCATCGATGGATGCCTGCAATATCTTTTTTTCCATCTCCTTCCTTTCGGTGACATCCTTGAAATTGCATACGATGCCATTGATCCCCTCTATACCCAAAAGATTGGTGACCGTCCCTTCGACCCAAATGGACCGGCCTTCCTTGGACTGCGCCCGGGACTGTACAAAGATCGGCTTGCCGGGACTGCTCAGCACTTCCATAAAGGTCTCCGCCAGCCGGGACAGGTCCTCCGGATGGATGTACTCAAAAGCGTTTTGCCCAAAGCTTTCCGCATTGGCAATCCCAAAATAATGTTCGATGGAAGGACTGGTATAGTCGATCCTGCCCTCATTGTTGAGGACGACGATGATATCGGTCCCCTTTTCGATCAGCGAACGGAACCGGATCTCGCTGCTGCGGAGCTTTTGTTCAGTGAGCTTTTCCTCCGTCACCTCCCTTGCAAAACAGGATAACCCCACTACCTCCCTGCTTTCAGCACAAGCCGAAGGCTCTCCCGCCGGCCGTTTATATATCGGATTGATGGATATTTCATAAAAGACGACCTGTCCGCCGATGGAAAGCCCCTCTATCACCCGCTGCCGCTCACCCGCAAACCCACGTTGACAGATATTCTCCCAGATCAATGCTTTGGATGGGTCCAGCACGCCCAGCAGGTCCGTCATTCTATCCCCCGCCCGGGCATCGATCCCAACCAGCTCCTTTATTTTTCTCCGGAGGGCGGTATTGAGGACAATGTATTGAAAATCACGGTTAATGCTCCAGACAAAGCCATCGAAATTCTCCACGATGGCGTCCAGACTCGCCTCCTTATCCACTACCGGCTTCCCGGTTCCGACCAGCCCGTTCCCCGCAGGGCCTGTCGCATCTGTTGTCCCAATGATAGAGGCATTCATAAGATGAGAGTTTTGTCCGGCCGCGCGACCAGATGTAAGATTAAAAATACCTAACTTTTATAATATTAGTATTTTTGTACCTAAATATATACTCTTAGCCGTACAAAAGCGGGCTACATAGCTCGCCAACTGTGCACAACCGCAGTTTTATGAGACGACCTTTCATCCGGCTGGTCTTTAAGACCCTGAAGATCGCCGGAGTCGCTACAGGTTCAATAATCCTGTTGCTGTTTTTACTGCCTTATCTTTTTCCCGGCTTCGTGTCCACCAGGATACGTCACTGGGCAAAAGGCAGCGTAAACAGTGAACTGAGCTTCTCATCCGCCCGTCTGTCCTTCTTCCGCCATTTTCCCGCCTTGACATTGACCCTCTACGACTTCAAATTGAAAGGCTCGGCTCCTTTCGAAAAAGAGACGCTCCTCGAAGCAGATGAAGTGGCCCTGGGTGTAGACCTGACCAGCATCTTTTCCGACCTGAAGATCGACAAAATATTTCTCACCAAAGCCTTCATCAATATCCAGGTAGATACGGCGGGCCGCGCGAACTATAACGTATATGTGTCCAGGAGCAAAAAGACCACTCCCTCCTCCGACTCATCCGGCGCCTCCCTCAAGATCAAAAAGATCATCATCGAGAATAGCAGGATGGTGTATAACGATCGCTCCTTACCCATTCTTATCAATATGAGGGACATCGACTATAAAGGCAGCGGCGATCTCAGCGAGGCCGTCTTCGACCTGCAGACACATATGGAAGTGGCATCGATGGACCTGTACTATGACCGGCAAAGCTATTTTGTCGACAAAAAGATAAATGCCGACCTCATCACAAAGATCAATACGAACTCCCTGGGCCTGTTCTTTGAAAAGAACGAGCTGACCATCAACCAGCTTCCCGTTGACTTCGTCGGGAGATTTGAATTCCTGAAGGACGGATATGATATGGACTTCAGGCTCAAGTCGGAGAACTCCCGGCTGCACGATATCATTACCGCCATGCCCCCAACCATGCTGGAATGGCTCAGCAAAATGGATGTAAAAGGAAGAGGCGACATCTATGCCGAGCTGAAGGGAAAATATATCAGCTCGTCCGGCGTCATGCCCGACCTCATCCTGAATATGATGGTGCGCGACGGATACGTAAACAATCCCCAGGCGCCCGCCCCCATACAAAACCTGTTGCTGGGCTTTCGCTCCCGCCTGCCCGGCCTCGACCCCGACAGCCTGTCCGCCATCGTGGACACTGTCTTTTTCAACATAGGGAAGGATTACCT
>DASZWE010000748.1:0-4546 GCA_035546735.1 Puia sp. | reverse complement strand
ATAAGCGCAACGGATACGGAGAATTGCAGCACCACCAGCCCATTGCGCAAGTAAGAGCTTTTGCCTTCTGACGCCCGGACGCCTTTCAGGACCCTGATGACATTAAAGGATGAGATATAAAAGGCCGGATAGCTGCCCGCGAGCAGCCCTACCACCAGGGTAATGGCCAGGATCTGGCCTATCAGCCGGATGTCCAGCAGGTCGAGGGAAATGGATTTGGAGGCAAGCGTATTAAAATAGGGTAATGCGAGCCGTACGAATAGCAGCGCCAGGCTGAGGGAAATAAAGGCAAGCAGTATGGACTCGCCTATGAATTGAAAGACCAGCTGCTTGCGCAGGGCGCCGATGGTCTTGCGAAGTCCGACCTCTTTCGCCCGGGCGCCGGACATGGCTGTCGCGAGGTTCATGAAATTGATACAGGCGATGAAAATGATGAATAGCGCTACCAGGGTAAAGATGCGTACATACTGTATATTACCCTGTCCGTCGACATCCTGTCTGAAATGCGAGTACAGGTGAATATCGGTGAGCGGATGGATGGATATGACGGCGGGAACGGCCTCCGTGCCTACGATGGCTTTGTTACGGATGGTATTGAGCTGTTGTTGTATCTTCTGCAGGGCCAGGGTAGACGGCTGCACTTCGTCCGCCAGCTGAAAATATACATAACTGTCGAAGTACCGCCAGGGTTGTGGATCGGTGATTTGCATATTCCAGTTTTGTATGGGCAGCAGCAGATCGAAGTGGAGATGTGAATTGGCGGGGATATTCTTTAGTATGCCCGTCACCTGGAGCGTGGCGCCTTTTATATCGTTGTCGATATAGATGGACTTTCCCATGGCCTGGCCGGCGCTGCCAAAATATTTTATGGCGGTGGCTTCTGTCAGCAAGACGGTATTGGGGACAGACAGGGCGCTTGCGCTATTCCCCCGCAACAAGGGGTAGTGGAAGATCCGCAGAAAATTACTGTCGGCATAGTACATATGGTTCTCATCGAACTTTTTTGTGCCCACCGTTATGATCTTTTGCAGGGGTATGATGCGGGTCGCGTTCTTTATTCCCGGGATATCGTTTTTCATCGTCCAGGTGAAGGCAGGCGGGATCGTCACCGTCTCTATGTCTTTCACTTTTGCGCTCAGCCGGAAGATCCTTTCTACGCCGGGATTGAACCTGTCATAGCTGAGTTCGTCCTTCACCCAAAGGAAAATGAGGATGCTGCATGCGAGGCCGGTGGCCAGGCCAAAAATATTCAGGCCGGTGAACAGCTTATTGCGTTGCATAGTACGCAACGCGGTCTTGAGATAGTTCCGGAACATGATATAATGTGGTTTTGGGTGGTGCTACGAATATGGTGCCACTGTCATAAAGTTATGTAAATCTATCTGTTAGGGCGGTAGAAACTTTGAAAAACGTTCGATAGCTATACAGACACTATCGTGAAATGAAAATAAATTTGCGAAACCAAACGGTTGCTCGTATATTTGCAACCGATCGGCTGCATAAACAGCCCCTCTACAAAAATGAGACGAGATATTTTTCAGGCCATTGCCGACCCCACGAGGCGGGCCATCATCGCGCTTATCGCCTTGCAGTCAATGACGCCCAATGCCATTGCGGAGCATTTCGATACCACCCGGCAGTCGATATCCAAGCATCTGCGTATCCTGACGGAGTGTGAGCTGCTTTCCAAACAACAGCAGGGCAGGGAGATCCATTATCAACTTCAAATCGACAAAATGAAAGAGATCGATAAATGGCTTAGCCAGTTCCGGAAGATCTGGGAGACCCGGTTCAACCAGCTTGACAATGTATTATCCACCATTAAAAACACCAAGAAATGAATTCGAGCCTGCTTTTTAATTTCACCGTCAACAAAGATGACAACACTATTCATGTGCAGCGGGAGTTTGCCGCCGAGCTGGACCTGGTATGGGATGCCTGGACGAAGCCGGAACTATTGGACCAGTGGTGGGCGCCCAAGCCGTACCGGACCGAGACGAAGAGTATGGACTTCCGGGAAGGCGGGTATTGGCTGTATGCCATGATCTCTCCGGAGAATGTCAAGCATTGGTGCAAGGCGGACTATAAGAAGATCGAGGTCAAAAAGAGCTTTACGGGGCTGGATGCTTTTTGCGATGAGAACGGGAAGGTGAATACGGATTTCCCCCGGAGCTTATGGAATAACGTTTTTACTGCGGGGTCAGTCACTACTACCGTCAATATCACCGTGCAATACAATAGCCTGGCCGACCTGGAGAAGATCATTTCCATGGGCTTTAAGGAAGGGTTCACCATGGCGCTGGGTAATCTGGATCAGTACCTGGAGGCGAAATCCAGGCTCCGGAACGAGCTGAGGCAGGACAATACCGCCCGGGTCTGTACCTATCTTAATTTCCCCGGCAATACGGAAGAGGCTTTTCTTTTTTATCGATCTGTTTTTAAGACTAAATTTGGAGGACAGGGTATTCAACGTTTTGGCGACCTGCCGGCCGATGCCAACCATCCGCCTGTAGCCGATGCCGTAAAGAAAATGGTATTGCATGTGGAGCTGCCTATAACAGGCGGTCATATCCTGATGGGGACGGACGCGCCGAAAGAAATGGGGTTTTCGCTGGTGCGGGGTAATAACATGCACATCTGCGTAGAGCCTTCCACGAGAGAGGAGGCGAAAAGGATCTTCGATGAGCTGTCAGCGGGAGGGAAAGTTACCATGCCATTGGCGGATATGTTCTTTGGGTCTTATTTTGGTGAGCTCACTGATCAATTTGGCATCAACTGGATGGTCAACTATAAAACCAAATAAACGCTGATATATGAAACCCGGAACTATCAACATTCTCTATTGGATCTTTACCATTCTTTTTGCGGCCCTGATGATATTTTCTGCCGTGGGTGGGATAAAGCCCAGCGCGGATGATATTAAAATGCTGCATGATGGTATGGGATATCCCATCTACTTTATCCAGTTCATCAGCATTGCGAAGTTGCTTGGCTCCATCGCAATTTTAATCCCTGGTCTCTTCCGCGTCAAGGAGTGGGCTTATGCAGGTTTGTTCTTCGATCTGGCGGGCGCGAGCTATAGCGGGATCGCTGCTGCCGGCACGTTCGATCCCAGGATCCTGGGCATGCTGATATGGATCATAATGGGGATATTATCGTATTACTTCTGGCGTAAGAAAACGGGTTAGAAAAAGGCCCCAGCGTACTCCCGGGGCCTTTTTGAATCAATATCCAGGATTCTGTTTTAGCTGTGTGCTTACGTTCAAAACGTTCTGGCCGATGAGAAAGATCTCCGTATGATCGTCCTGCCGCTGCTTTATCACCTGCCCGGTATTTGCATTCCGCCAGCGAGTAATAGATCTCGGCCAGCCTGATCTCTGCATAAGCCGAGGAGATCTTGTTAGGGTCGTCGCTGGGATAGATGGGATATTTTACGGGAAGACGCCGGAATTATGATCGGCATGGTTCATATCGGACTCCTTGTCGGATATGGTCACTTTGTACGTCTCCAGGAATTTCTTTTGCTTTTTCATGCTGCGGTAGGTGCTGATACCGAACCAGATGGCGAATATGGGCAGCGCGTACAACCAGCTATTGCCGGTGTCGTGTTTGGAGTCCAGCATATTGGTCAGTGAAAATGTCGTCACTATGATGATTACGGGGATGATCGTGAGGAGCAGCATTCGTCTTTTGAGCTTTTTGAAGCCTGCTTCACTTATCCTGAATTCCTGCATAGCCATTAGAGTCCGCAGGGGTTTTATTGCGGCAGGGCAGTAAAATAGAAAATCTTTTTCTGAAATGAAAACCCGCTATTTTATTTCTATGAGACTGATCGCGTATCCACCTCCCGGGGCGCATTGCTGCCGGAGCTTCGACTTGCTGGTGACGGTGAACTTTTTGATAACATAGGCCTGGGGATTTGTCTTATAGTGTGCGTTGGGTGCGTCTGCATAGAGTATTCCAGTATATTTTTTACCCGGCGTGAGGAATGCAAAGTCGATGCCGGACATCCGGGTGGAATCACCGTTGACGCTGCCTACGAACCAGTTGCCCGTGCCTTTGGCGTTCCTTGCCACTGTTATATATTTCCCAGGTTCGGCTTCCAGGTATTTGCTGTCGTCCCAGTCTACGGCGACGTCCTTAATGAACTGGAAGGCGTCCGGGAATCTTTCATAGTTCTCCGGGAGATCCGCCGCCATTTGGAGGGGGCTATATAAGGTAACATATAGGGCCAGCTGATTGGCGATGGTGCTGTTGACGTGGGAGGTATTGTGCGGGTTGATCTTGCTCAGGTCCATTTCGAAGATACCGGGTGTATAGTCCATGGGGCCGCCCAGCAGGCGGGTGAAGGGAAGGATGGTCACGTGATTGGGCTTTGATCCGCCGAAAGCCTGGTATTCCGTTCCGCGGGCGGACTCGTTGCCGATGAGGTTGGGCCAGGTCCTGGCGATGCCGGTGGGCCGTACGGCTTCGTGGCCATTGACCATGATGTGGTAGGCGGCAGCTTTTTCAACGACGTATTGATAGTGGTTGACCATGTATTGGT
>DASZWE010000747.1:0-4517 GCA_035546735.1 Puia sp. | reverse complement strand
CACGACAGCATCGGCCTGGGCGAAGACGGGACTACACACCAGCCCATCGAACAGCTCATCTCCCTCCGGTCCATCCCCAACCTCACCGTTATCCGCCCCGCGGACGCTAATGAAACGGCACAGGCCTGGAAGGTCACCCTGCAGCATAAAGGCGGTCCGGTAGCGCTGATCCTGACCCGCCAGGGTGTTCCCATTCTCGACCCTGCGCAATATGGCGCCGGTACAGAGCTGGAAAAAGGAGCCTACATCCTTTCTGAAGCAAAGGGCGACCCGCAGCTGATCCTCATTGCCACCGGCTCGGAAGTGGAATTGGTACTAAAAGCACAGACCATCTTGAAGGAAGAAGGCATCCATGCCCGGGTTGTCAGCATGCCCTCCTGGGAATTGTTCGAAAAACAGGACGATACATATAAAGAAAAAATATTCCCCCGCCACCTGAAAAAGAGGCTGGCAGTGGAAGCAGGCTCTCCCCTGGGATGGCATAAATACGTGACGGACGAAGGCGACATCCTTGGACTTACCCACTTCGGCGAGTCGGCGCCAGCCGGCGCGCTCTTTAAGGAATTTGGCTTTACCCCTGAAAATGTGGTTGAAAGAGCTAAGGCATTACTTTAGCCTTCCTTGCGCAGGTTCTCAGAGATGATATCCCAATACTCCTTCCCATATCCAACCAGTAGCTCGCTGCCCGCCGGGATATTTTTGAGCGCCATAATGTACACACGCAGCCCTTCGATAGCATACATACAGTTATTACGGATCCCCTCGGTACGTACGATCCCTTTGGCGTCATTGGCATAACGGGCAAGCGCGCGCTTGTTTCCCCAGGCGTCGATGACATGATGACGGTTGACATAATAAATGTAACCATTTAGCCCTTTACGATCATCGACTTCTTTCCAGGTGGAGATAGCCCCCTTGTATTCCACGATCTTCGCACCCTTGGGAATGGGCTTGCTGGTGAACAGCCCTTTCCCGGCTCCTTTCAATGTGCTGCGACGGACGAACAATTGCTTTTCCAATAACGGCATATGGTCTATAAAAATAGGTAAAAAACACCTCACCACAGACATGCTATTCTTATACCACCCTTATCGGAGGGCTGGCATAGAAATTTTGCAAATAGCTATGAAACCAATTGTCTAAATTAAAATTCAGTTACATGGCAACTACGCAACCTCAAACGGGCTCAGCCCGAAACTCCAAATTACAGGAGTTTTTTGTCGAGCAGCTCCAGGACATCTATTGGGCCGAGCAGAAGCTGGTAAAAACACTTCCCAAACTGGAAGAAGCCGCCAGCTCCAGCGAATTGAAACAGGCTTTTAACAGCCACCTGCAGGAGACAAAGAACCACGTCAGCAGATTGGAAAAAGTCTTCGAGATAGTAGGCCAACCCGCCGAAGCCAAAAAATGCCCGGCCATTGCAGGCATTGCAGATGAAGGAGAAGAGATCATCGACGATACGGAAGCAAATACGGCACAACGGGATGTGGGCCTGATCTTCGCAGGACAAAAGGCAGAACACTATGAGATCGCAACCTACGGCGGTCTCGTGACGCTGGCCAAAACGCTGGGCTATGGCGATGCCGCGGAAATATTGGGTGTTACATTGAGCGAAGAAAAAAATGCAGATAGCAAACTGACAAGCATCGCTGAAGGCGGAGTCAACGTCAAAGCGAAGGAAGAAGTGCAGGAAGCGTAAGCTTCATTGCCGTAACGAGGGCCGTCTCATGGGGAGGCGGCCTTTTTTCTGTCCGTTATTGAACGGCATCCTCTTCACCCGCCGGCACAGTCTGAGAGACATGATCCCTCCCTCCATTGCTGTATTCATACGGCCACCGGTATACCTCTGGAATGTCTCCCGGCCAGTTGCCATGCCCCGGCAGAATGGGTGTAGTCCATTCCAGCGTATTGGCCTTCCAGGGATTGGGGTCCCTGACCTTTCTGCCCTTCCAGATGGAATAAAAGAAATTGACGAGAAAAAGGAACTGAGCGGCAAAGACGATCATCGCTATGACAGTGATAAACCTGTTCAGCCCGTCGAACTGGTTAAAGCTTATCCAGGAAGAAAAATCATAATACCTTCTGGGTACACCCGCCAGCCCCATATAGTGCATAGGCCAGAAAATAAGATAGGCGCCAATAAACGTGATCCAAAAATGAAGGTAGCCCAGCGTATTGTTTATGAACCTGCCGAACATCTTGGGATACCAGTGGTATACGCCGGCAAACATGCCGAACATGGCGGCAACGCCCATCACCAGGTGAAAATGCGCAATGATAAAATAAGTGTCATGCACCTGTATGTCGATGGTGGAATTGCCCAGGAATATGCCCGTCAGCCCTCCGGAAATAAAAAGGCTGACAAATCCGATGGAAAAGAGCATGCCGGGTGTAAACCGTATGCTTCCCCGCCACAAAGTGGTCAGCCAGTTGAATACCTTGATAGCCGAAGGAATGGCGATCAATAGCGTCAGCAGCACGAACACCGATCCCAAAAAAGGGTTCATACCCGTCACGAACATATGATGCGCCCACACCGTAAAGGATAGCACCATAATGGCAAACAGCGATCCTACCATGGCCGTATATCCGAATATGGGCTTACGGGCATTTACGCTTATCACTTCCGATACGATGCCCATGGCTGGCAAAATGACAATATAGACCTCCGGATGTCCGAGGAACCAGAAAAGATGCTGATAGAGAATGGCGCTGCCTCCTTCGAAATTGAGTGTGGTGCCGGAAGAAAGGACGATATCGCTAAGAAAAAAGCTCGTTCCCATATGCCTGTCGAAAGTCAGGAGTACAAAACTGGCTAACAGCACAGGGAAAGACAATGTCCCCAATATGGCCGTGAACAGGAACGACCATATAGTCAACGGCAGCCGTACCATCGACAACCCCTTCGTGCGCATATTCAATATGGTAGAGATATAATTCAGATTGCCCATAAGGGAGGACACGACAAAAAGCCCTAATCCCAGCAGCCAGTAATCCATCCCCGCTTGCGAACCGATATCCGCCTCACCCAATGCGCTCAACGGGGGATAAGCAGTCCATCCTCCTGCCGCGGGCCCCGTTTGAAGGAACAGCGAAGCTACCATCACGACGCTGGCCGCAAAAAAGAACCAGTAGCTCAACATATTCACCAGCGGGGAAGCCATATCCCGGGCGCCTACCTGCAAAGGGATCAGCAGATTGGCAAACGTCCCGCTGAGCCCGGCCGTAAGTACAAAAAATATAAGCACCGTCCCGTGCATGGTCACCAGCGCATAATACGCATCGGAGCTGAGATGGCCTCCGGGAGCCCAATGACCTAATAGATCTTCCAGCCAGGCATAATGATGCTGCGGGAATCCCAGCTGCAGACGGAACAATACGGACATCAATCCGCCCAGCAACGCCCAGAACATGCCAGTCATCAGGAATTGCTTGCTGATCATCTTGTGATCCTGGCTGAATACATACTTGGTGATGAAGTGCTCGCGGTGATGAGCATGACTATCTATCTCTATATCATCTTTTCTTGCGGCGGCTGGAATATCGATTGGCAGCATAATGCTGTATGCACAGCAATTTCGATACCCGCTGAGCCTAGCCTGGAAGGAAGATATGGAATGTTGCTCCTTTGCCCGGCTCGCTTTGGGCCTTGATGGTTCCTCCGTGATTTTCGACGATCTTTTTACATAATGCAAGACCTATGCCCGAACCATTGTAGACATCCTGGCTGTTGAGACGTTGAAAGATATCGAAGATCTTGTCGGCAAATTCCTCCGGGAATCCAATGCCATTGTCCTTTACGATGATATGATGGCCGTCCGCCAGGACCCGGATCCTGGGCTCCTGCTGACTGAACTTCAACGCATTGCCGATGAGGTTGCGGAACAATTGATGGAACTGCGGACCGATGCCCCGCACGACGGGCAGGACGCCGACATCGACAGCTGCATTCTTCTCCGCTATCGCCAGCTCGAATTCATGCAGCACATCCTTTACCACCAGGTTGAGGTCCACCTTGGTGATGGATTGATCGGCACGGGACAGCCTCGAATATTCCAGCACATCCTTTATAAGCTTGGACATGCGGTTGGAAGCACTCTTTATCTTATCCAGGTAGCCGTTGAGCTTCGCTACATCCAGTTCCTGGGCAAGCCCTCCTTCCAGGAGTTCGGAAAATATATGGATCTTCCGCAATGGCTCCTGCAGGTCGTGACTGGCGATATAAGCGAATTGCTCCAGCTCATTGTTCGACCGGGCCAGACGCGCATTCAGCTCGGCCAGCTCATACGTTCTTTCTTTTACAGTAGCCTCCAGCTCCTGGCGGAATCGCTCCTTGCCCTCGCTGATGATACGCTCCGCCTCCTTCTGATCCGTGATATTACGCGCAATTTTGCTGGCTCCGATGATACGGCCCTGCTTGTCCCGAATGGGCGATATGGAAAGGGAAATATCCAGCAACCGCCCATCTTTCGTTAACCGCTTGGTCTCGAAATGATCCACCCGCTCGCCCCTCTTCA
>DASZWE010000746.1:0-5399 GCA_035546735.1 Puia sp. | reverse complement strand
CGGGGTAGGGTATGGCCAGATAAAAGGGGATATAGCTGGCTTTGTCCACGCTCTTGTTATAAGGGCGTATGGCCCAGCGGTCGAAACCGTTGACATCATTCTTCGTAAGGCTCAATACCTTGGCCTCGCTGGTGCCATCCTTCCTGCCTATCTCCGCGAAATTGTAAAGGGTGAACCCCGCCAGTCCTGCCGTTAGGGAAATATCCACCGGTTTGTTGATGGTATAAGGCTTGTGTCCTGTATTCGAGCTGTCGGAAGTCTGCCCAAAGGCGCTCGCCGAGGCAAATATTAAAAGGATGGTTGTGGATAATAGTTTTGGCATGCATCAAAGCTAAAAAAATCCCCGAAATTTGGGACACGACATGAGCCATGCGACTGCATGACTCTACAAAAATAACATTAATTCGTCATGAAACCGCTGATTGTTTTGCTGGCCAGCTTCCTGATCTGTTTTCTGATCATCCGCTGGTCGAATGGCCGGTGGGACTACCGGCTGTCGGCAAGGATCGCCATGGCCATCATGCTGCTGTTCACCGCCATCGCTCACTTTGTTTTTACCAGGGGAATGGAAATGATGCTCCCTGCCTTTGTCCCTTTGAAAAAGGGGCTGGTCTATTTTACGGGTGTAGTGGAAATGGCGGCCGCTATCGGCCTTTTGCTCAATGATTGGTTTGCCAACACAGGCGTGCTGCTGATCGTGTTTTTTATGGCGATGCTGCCGGCCAATATACATGCGGCGCTCCATCATATCGATCACGAAAAAGCCACTACCGGTGGAAAGGGACCCAATTATCTCTGGTTCAGGGTGCCTCTGCAGTTTTTCTTTATTGCCTGGGTTTATTTTCTGATCTTATATTAGCTTTCTACCAGCTCCCAGGCGCTCTGATAAGCTCCCTGTTCCTCTGCGTACCGGATCAGTCCTGCATAGAAAGGGGACTGAGACAACGTGGCGCTATCTCCAACGATCACCAGCTTTTTCCGGGCCCTTGTCATGGCTACATTCATCCGGCGAATGTCCGACAGGAAGCCGATCTTACTTTCCGGATTGCTGCGGGTCATGCTGATGTAGACGATATCTCTTTCCTGTCCCTGAAAGCTGTCGATGGTGTTTACAGACAGTCTGTCCCCATACAGCTGCAGAAGCGGAGAATGCAGCAGCTGCTCTTTCAGCAGCTCCACCTGTTGCCGGTAAGGAGAGATGACAGCTACCCGGGGAAGCTCCCCCGCCGGGTCCTGGGCTCTCAGCTCATGCGTGAACTGTGTCAGGTGCTTAAAAAGAAAAACAGCTTCTTCAGGATTGCTGGTGCTGATCCCCTCTGTTTTTTCCTCAAAGCCGCAGCCGGCCGTATCCACGAACAGCATCGGTTTGTCGGTAGGGAATAGCCGGTGATCCGCCACGGAAGCATGCGCTTTCAATCGCTGCTCATAAAACACCGCCGACGAATAACCCATGATCAGCTCATGCATGCGATACTGCTCTTCCAGCAATACAACTGCCTCGGGATGTAGGGCCACGCATTTTTCCAGCAGCGTGACAGCCAGGCCTTTTCGGGCAGCTTCTTCCGACTTGATGGTAGGTGGCAGCTGACAATGATCGCCGGCCAGCACCAGCTTTTGCGCTTTGAGAACAGGTATCCAGCAGGCAGGTTCCAAAGCCTGTCCGGCTTCATCGATCACCACCGTGTGATAGGACAGGTTGCGTATGGTATAATGATTCGAGCCTACCAGGGTCGCCGTAATGACCTGGGCTTTGGCCAGCAGGTCGTTCAGGATGTATTGCTCTGTACGTTCCACCTCCTTCATGATATTGCGTGCCTCGTCGAAAAGGGCCTTGCGCTGTTCTCTTTCCGCCTTGCCAAAATTCCGTTTGTACTTATGGGCCATGTCACGAAAGGCGGCAGCCTGCTTTTTCATCTTCTTTATCTCCTTGTTGGCGGGGTGTTCAGCCATCCGGCTGTCCAGGGTCAGGGACATCAGTCTCTCGGACACCCGGGCGGGATTGCCGATGCGTAGTACCTGCAGTCCCTCTTCCGAGAGTTTTTCGCTCAACAGATCCACGGCCGTATTGCTGGGCGCTACGGCAAGCAGGGGGCCACCTTCCTGCCCCACAAGGGCTTTGATGGCCTGTACCAGGGTGGTGGTCTTGCCGGTGCCGGGAGGACCATGTACAATGGCGAGCTCGCCCGCCGAAAGGATCTTCTCAACGGCAGCCTGCTGAGAAGGATTGAGACGATCTTTCACTGCGGAATGCGCTCTCAGTGTCTGGAAGGTGGGCGATCTTTCACCTGATAGTATCCGGATCAAATGGCCTGTGGGACTCCTTTCTTCCACCGTGGGCGCCAGCTTGAGGGCGTTGAACATTTCCGTATAGCTGTTATCGTCGAAAAGAAGGTCTACACCCAGCTTCCCATCCCGGATCCAATCGGGCAGCTCATCGACCCGGAGGGCAATCTTCATCCTGTCGCCGCCTTGAAAGGAAACAGTGCCTTCTACCCGGTGATTGGCAGGATCATGCTGTGAGAACAGGGCGGCTTCCGCGCCAAAACGGAACTGGTTCAGGATGTCCTGGTTGCTGGTACGCTCCAGCTCCACGGTGAGATAATCTCCGCGGCCTATCTCCGTATCCTTTATGACGATGGGATACCACGAGAGCCCGGCTGCCCGCCTGTCGTTTACGAAAGACCGCTCGGTCAGCTCCCGGTAAGACTGCCTGTCTTCTCCCTGCTCGATCTTCAACAGATCAGCGAGGTTCTTAAAATAATCCATCCGGCAAATATACTTCGGCTGTAACTTGCCGGCAAAACCAATCACCATGAGATACAGGATCCTCGTTTTTATCTTTTGTCTATTCGCAGCGAAAGCCTTTTCCCAACGGGCCGCAGCAGATATCCTATCTACCGGCAAGGGCCCGTTGACCATTCAGCCCGTTATACATGCCAGCCTGGTGCTTTCCTTAAAGAACCTTGTCATTTATGCAGATCCATCCGGGCCTGGTAAATTCAAAGGTTTGCCTGCGCCTGATATGATCCTTATCTCCGACATCCATGGGGATCATTTCGACACCAGCACGCTTGCCGTTGTCAGGACGCCCAATACCATACTGGTTGTTCCCCAGGTCGTAGCAGACAAGCTGCCCGCCTCCTACGATAAAAGCAAAGTAGTGGTGATGAAGAATGGCGATCACATCAGCCGCTCGGGTATCAGTATCACGGCCATACCGATGTACAATCTTCCCGAAAGTCCCACCGCCATGCATACGAAGGGGAGAGGCAATGGCTATGTACTGAACATAGGAGGGAAGAATATCTACCTTTCCGGCGACACGCAGGGTATTCCTGAAATGCGTTCCTTAAAGGACATCGATGTGGCGTTTGTATGTATGAACCTCCCTTATACGATGGATGTGAAAGAGGCGGCCGACGCCGTACTGGCATTCAAACCAAAGGTCGTATATCCCTATCATTACAGAGGAAGGGGAGGATTGAGCGATGTGAATGAATTCAAGAGCCTGGTGGATGCAGGAAATAAGAGCATCGAAGTGCGATTGCGGAATTGGTATCCGGCTAATTGATCGAATTAATAAGGTCCCCCGTAAGGGGAACTTCAATTTAATAAATTCTTGATCGACTCCTGCAGCTGCTGCCTGGTAAAAGGCTTGCTCAAAAAGGAATCCGCACCTATCTCCAATGCCGCATCCTCCGCTTCAGGATCCACACCGGAGATCATAATGATCTTTACGGATGGCAGACTTTTTTTGAGGTAGCTGATAAAGTCCACTCCAAGACCGTCCGGCAAACGATTGTCCAGTAATATCAGGGAAGGGATCTCCTTCTCTAAGAACGCTTTGGCTGCGGACAGCGAATGGACGTGGTCGATCGTCATTCCCTGATTATCCAGGATCAGGTTCAATAACAAACACATTTCTCCTTCGTCCTCGATGACTAATATCTTATTCAGATGTTGGCGGGGTGTAGTAGACATTTGGTTACTGTTTGAGTGGTATGAATGGATCAAACACAAGTACTGTGCTAGATCTGCACCGCTTATGACAGACCGATGCGGCCCTCCGGAATGGGGAAAAAAATAAGCAGTTTTGTGTAGGAGGTTCTACAATGTCGTATTTAAGTGGAATTTACTACATTTATACATCGAAATACCTCACAGGGTAAACTAACTGCTGCCATGATTGCTGCCAACGAAGTTTTTTATAGTCACGACTCTTTTAAGCGTCTTTTTGACAGCTATAAGAACAGACTGTATGGTTATGTCCTGGCTATTACACATTCCCCTTACGCCGCGGAAGAGATCACGCAGGAAATATTCATCAAATTGTGGCTTTGCAGGGATATTCTTCACCAGGTGGACAACCTGGACGGATACATTTTTACCATTGCCCGCAACAAGACCTTCAATTATCTGCGTAAAGCGGCTTATGATGAAAGACTGCTCAGAGAGCTGCAATCCTTTGCTGTACCCGGGAACAATAACGTGGAGGAAAGGGCCCTGGCCAGCGAGTACGATCGTCTGATCAGCGACGCGCTGACGCTGTTGTCGCCCCAGCGCCGCCTGGTCTATCAGCTAAGCCGTGACAAGGGCCTCAATCACAAAGAAATAGCCCATCATCTACACCTTTCCCGCAACACCGTCAAGAATCATATGGTAGAGGCATTGCGTTTTATCCGCCATTACCTGGGGCAGCATGGCTCCACGCTGGCGCTGATAGCCCTTCTAAACTTTTTTTTACTGGATTAGTCCTGGCGGCTTTCCCATGTGTCTGGCTTATAACAGACCCATTGGACTATGAAGGATATTACCCGTCTCCAGGAACTTTTTGCCCTCTATCAGCAACGTCGCTGCACGGCGGCTGAAATAGAGGAATTGATCGGACTGTTGCAGCAGGCCGATGCGGAAACGGAGCTTTCGGCCCCCATGCAGGAGCTATGGGAGCATTTCCGGCAGCATTCAGCTCAATATGAAGTGGACTGGGACAGGATGTATGATCACATCAGCCGTTCCGAAGACGACCTGTATACCTTGCGTCACCGCCGGTCCCTCTCTCTCCGGCGCTGGATCTATCCCATGGCCGCGGTCTTTATCCTTGCCCTGCTGATACCGGCAGCCTGGTGGATCTTTTCCAAACGCGCCGCTCCGGCCATTGTAGCCGACGGGTCATCAAAAATTACCACTCCTGCCACACCGGAGACCAGAAGACATGTCCTTCATCTGCCGGACGGGAGCACGGTCACCTTGAATAAGAACAGCCGCCTGGATTATGCTCCGGGACTGGCTGGCGCCGCCCGGGAGGTCTATCTCAACGGCGAAGCTTTTTTTGACATCGTGCATGCTCCGGGCAGACCCTTTCTTGTCCATACGGGAAAGGTAACTACACGCGTATTGGG
>DASZWE010000745.1:0-12887 GCA_035546735.1 Puia sp. | reverse complement strand
TGTTGAAAGGCCAGCTCATTTTCAGCCTTGCTATTTTATAGGCGGCAGCCAGCGAGTCTACTGTTGTAACTGGCATTTCTTTTTTCAGATCTTCCAGGTTCATTTCTTTTATTTCTTCTTCTTTGAACATTGCCTGTTTTTTCATGGCTTTATAGAATACATCGGATATCAGCGCATATCCGTCCAAGTTTGGATGTACGTGTTCCAGGATCAGCTCGTTGCCTATGATGTGGTGATCCGAATGTGCGTCGAACGCGGCCTTCGTGTCTACCAGATGTGTGTTCGGAAAGCCCGCACACAATTGTGCTATCACTTCGTTGAGCTGGGAGGGCGCCCGGAACCGCAGTCCGTCGAGGTCGCTTGCCCTGGAAAACCGGATTTGCGCCTGGGGATAGTCGCTCTTTCGATAGTTAAGGAGTCCCAGGTAGTAGTTGCATAAGGCGTGTCCGGGATAGATGCTGTCCGCCTGCATAAAATAATTGAAGGCAGCCTGTCCCTTTCGGTGTGTCATCGCATCGATGCCTTTTTCATATGCCCGTTTGAAAGCAGCGTCTTGCTGATCCGGGGCTTCAATGCTGACAAATGGCCGCAGCCCCGCCTCGTTGCTTACGAGATTGCTTAAGAATACAGGTATATGATGTTTATCGAGAACGTCCAGCAGGGAGCTCATATTATTCCGGTATTGATCGATGCCTTTGTAGTATAAGTCTGATTTGAAGGCGATGTGCTGATCTCCCGCCATGCGTTGCATCAACGTCGTGCCAGTGGTTGACCTATCCTTTTTCAGGATCCCGGTGATCTTTTTATATAGGTGCTGGAAGAGCTGCATGGACCTGAGCCGTCGTAACTGCAGCGTGATATGGACCAGTAGGGAGTGACCGGATAGTGAATTGGTGGACCCTACTCCCATGGCTCCGTAGTATTCGTTGTGGCCGGCGTAGATCAATATCGCGTCAGGCTCATAGTTTACCAGCTCCTTACCAAAATCTGCCACGGTATAAGAACTGACGCCTGTCAGGGAGAGGTTGATGATCTCGAATGGACGATCGGGGAAGGTTTTTGTCAGCCTGTATTGCAGCCATCTGTGAAAGCTGCCGTTATGGAAATAAGGATATCCGATGGTGGTTGATTCCCCTAACACGAAGATGCGGAGGGTGTTTGGATCTTTTTTTCTTTTAAAGGGTTCGCTATTGCCGGAGGGTGCGAGGGAGGGGTCCGGAAAATAACGTTTGGAGGCATCGGGATTCAGGACGAGGTAGCGGGGATCGGTTGGATATTCTATAAACAGGCGGGTATCGTAGCCATAATGAGCGATCCTCAAAGTTATTTCCAGTAAAAAAAAGGCCAGGAAGGGGATGGCGGCAGCTGTTGTTTTTAGGATAGCTGTCCTTTTGGTCGATGGTTTTTTTCCGGGTTCCTGGCCTTTTTGTTTCATTAGTAACCTGGGTTTTGGGTCCACTGAGGGTTCTTGAGCATTTCATTCACGGGTATGGGTGCATAATATTTATCCTGGATCTTCGACAGGTTGCCAGGGCTGATCGGATTGTCCAATGAGCTCCTGGCGCTGACGATCTGCGGCAGCAGTTGCAGCCGTTGGATATCGAACCAGCGGATACCCATTTCTGCGCCGAATTCATATGCCCTCTCGTATACGACCGAATCGCGAAATGCCGTCTTTGAGAGTCCGGGCGTCAGGGGTGGTTCCCCGGCACGGCTGCGGACGAGGTTGATGGCGGCATAGCCATCGGGTGTGGGGGCGCCGGAGGCCATATCGGAGGCTTCTGCATATGTCAGCAGTACCTGCGCGAAGCGGATCAGGTCTGTCGTCTTGTTGGTGCTCGGATTCATGGATATGATCGTCGAATCCGTCTCGTATATGCCTTCTGCGACGCCGCCGGTGACGAGTCCGGCTCTGAATTTGCGATAGAATGGATGTTGGTTCCGGGTCATGGGAGAGTTGTAGGGGACGAGTTTGAAGGTCTTATCCGGTTGCAGCAGTTTGAGAGTAGTATAGAATTCCTCGTTTGTCCTTTTGCAAACAGGGGCGTTGTTGAAATAGGTGATCTCCGGATAAAATTCTTCCCAGCCGAAGTTCCCATCCAGCCCGTATTCTTCCCAGGCGCCTGAGCAGTCTCCGAACAGGCGATTAGGGTTACCGCCGGCAACATTGAAGTGAAGTGCGAATACACTCTCTGAATTATCGTTGGTGGTAAATATCTGTCCATAATCCGGCATGAGGGTATATTGAGTGGATCTTATAACAGAGTCGGCTTCTGCGGCAGCCTGTGCATAATAGCTGTCCTGATCCATAGGCCAGGTGGCCATGTGCAGGTATACCTGGGCCAATAGGGAGCGGGCTGCATTCTGCGTGGCTTTTCCCGAGGGCTGGGTTGTTCCGCTGTAAGGGGGCAGAAGTGTGATAGCTGTCTTCAGGTCGGAGACGATCTGCATGTATACCTTATCAATTGAGTCCCTGGGAGGTCTGTAGTCTGCGCTGACCTTTGTGGTGATCACGGGTACAGGGCCGAATGTACGGACGAGGACAAAATAGCTCCATGCCCTGATGAAGAATGCCTGTGCCGCGGCGGCATCGATCGTCGTCTTATCTCCGGAGACGCGTTGATAGTTATCTGTGACATTGTTGCATTGGTAGATGGCGGCCCATGGCGTCAACCATACGTGCTGGGCGATGGAGCCATTACCCGAGCTGCCGTTGAGCTGGTCGAATTCGCGCTGATCGGACTTGCCGAGATTGGGATCCGCGGTCAGGTCGTCCGATCCGAAATAGGAGTATAAAGGGAAGTCGAAAGCATAGCCGCCGTCCACTACCATGCCTTGGAAGATGGCGGCTACAGCGGCGTCCAGGTCTGCCTGGGTATGAAAATAGTTTGCCGGGGTCAGGGTCGCTTTTGGGTCCTCGCTCAACTTCGAACATCCTGAACCGGCTGCCGCTGCCAGCAGTAATATCAGTATTAATTTCTTACTATTCATTGTAATGATATTTTCTTTGATATTTATTAAAATCCTATCCGGCATCCGAGGGTGTAGGTCCTGGGGTTAGGGACGACTGCCATCTCTACACCCTGTAGCAGAGCATTGGTGGCGTTGGTAAGTTCCGGGTCGAATCCAGGATAGCTGCTTATGGTGAACAGGTTCTGACCGCTGACGTACACATCCAGGCTTCTGAACCGCGCCTTGCCGAGGACCTGCTGCGGGAGGCTGTAGGTCAGGGATATGTTCTTTAGTTTGACAAAATTGGCGCTGTAGACAAACCTGCTGCTGTTGGTGGGCCACAGTGTCGTGGTGCTGAAATGGGGGACATCCGTCTCGTTTTGGGACGTCCACATGCGAGTGGCTTCCTGCAGGGTGGCATTGCGTACCCCGGGCGCCTGTCCCCATGTATAGGCCAGGGTCTGGGAATATATCTGTGATCCTCCCTGTCCGGCGAACATGATGGATAGGAAGAAGTTGCCCGCCTTAAAATCGTTGATAAAGCCCCATGTATATTTAGGCACGCCATTCCCGATGGGTACATAATCACTCTGGTTGATGTGACCGTCGTTGTTGACGTCCAGGTATTTGGCATCTCCGGGAACGTTGCCGTATGTTGTGGCCTGCGCTGCTTCTTTGGTCTTCCAGGTACCCAGGAACCTGAACCCTGTGAATTCTCCCAGCGGCCTGCCTACTTTCAGGATGGAAATATTGGCCTGGGGTTGTCCGATGCCATTGACGATGATATTATCCTGACCATTCAAGTCCAGTACTTTGTTGTCATTGAAAGATACTTCGAAATGAGTGGTCCAGTTCAGCCGGCTGGTCCTGGGGTTCAAGGGGCTGCCGGAGACGGCCAGTTCGATGCCTCTGTTCTGGATGCTGCCTATGTTACGCTGATAGTTGCCACCTCCGAGGTAAGCCGGGGTTTGGAAGCTATACAGCAGATTGGATATTTTCTTTTTGTAGGCTTCTATAGTCAGCGACAGGCGATTGTCCAAAAGACTTGCATCGATGCCGATGTCGCTTTGTAATGTTGTTTCCCATTTGAGGTTGGTAGCCACAGGAGGGCCCAGGGGAGTGCTGACCGCGGGGGTGTTCGAATCGAAATAGTAAGCGGTACCGCTGGTGTTGATCTGTGCGATAGATGAGTAGGGTGGCACACCCTGGTTGCCTGTTTGTCCATAACTACCCCGGATCTTAAGGGTATTGAATACCTTCGAATTCTCCATGAAGCGTTCTTTGGATATGATCCAGCCGAGCGCCATCGATGGGAAGGTACTGTATTTTTTTGTCAGCACCGAAGAGCCGTCATCCCTTATGCTGGCTGTCAACAGATATCTGTCTTTGAAGGAATAATTGATCCTTCCCATAAAGGATTGCAGATCGCTGGAAGAGTAGCCAGAGGTGGTTTGCTGACTTAGGCCCAGCCCGAGGTTATAGTAACCCAATGCATAGGTGGAGAGGTTGGCTGACCGGGCATTGATATTCTGATTGGTGCCTTTCTGGTATTCGAAAAGACCGAGGAGGGTAAGGTTGTGATCGCCTGTATGCAGATTATAGGTAAGGAAGTTGCTGGTCTGAAAGGCCTGGAACCAGGCGGAATTGGCCGATGCATATCCCGCGGTGATCCCATTGACGACTGTTTGGTTTGTATTCAGACCAAAGAACTGGCGATTCCATCCATACATACTTTCATACGAATCGGAGGATGTGAATGTCAGGTTTTTGAGGATATGGTATCTGGCGACAATGGTGCCGAGCGCGTCTATGGAGTTTGCATCCACTTGCTGGTTCAGTTCCTGGGTTACAGGACTTACACTGAGTGTGCCATAGGGGGATTGAATGGTCAATTGCCCGGTAGCAGGGTTTCTGACAGGGGCGGTCGGGTCGAACAGGACCGCCGAAGCGAAGGGATCGCCGCTGTCGCCGACATAGGCGGTATTGCGGCTGGATGGGACGGCGATGACTGCACCGACCTTCAGGTCCAGTTTGTCTTTTATTTTAAAATCCAGGTTTGATCTCAAAGAGCCTCTTCTATAGTATTGGTTAAGGAGAAGGCCGGGCTGGTCGAGATAATTGAATGCAACATAGTATTTAGAGTTGGCGGAACCTCCGGAAATGGAGCCCTCGTAGTTTTGTATCAACGGCTGCCTGGTGGCGGCTTTTTGCCAATTGGTGCCGGGATGGGTTTTAAAGTCATCTAACTGAGCGTCTGAAAAGGCCGGCGGGGCCGTGGAGATGGACGATATTTGAGTATTGACGGTCTTTGCAAAATCATAGGCGTTCATAAGATCGAGATACTTAGGCATTTCGGCTTTCTGCCACCAGGCACCGGCGTTGAGGCGGGCGGCTCCGTCATGACCGGTCTTTGTGGTAATGATCACTACTCCGTTGGATGCCCGTGAACCGTAAATGGCAGTAGCTGAGGCATCTTTTAATATTTCCAGGGATTCGATATCGGAGGGAGTGATAGAGCCGAGATTGGCTCCGATGTATCCATCGATGACGTATAGCGGTTCATTGGACCCTGTTATGGAGTTCACGCCTCTGATCCGGACGCTGAGCGGTGTTCCGGGCATGCCATTGGCGCTTTGAACGGCCACGCCTGGCGTCGTTCCTTGCAATGCCTGTTCGATCCTTACGAGCGGCCTCTTGGCGATCTCATCTGCCCGGACCGTACTGATAGCACCGGTGACATCCCTTTTTCTTTGCTCGCCATAGCCAACGATGACGACATCGCTCAATGCCCGGAGGTCTTGTTGAAGCTGGACTACGAATTCGGAGTGTCCCCTAACGCGGTATTGGGTCTGAATGTATCCGACGAAGCTGATCTCGAGCAGGGGGGATTGGATTTCCCCGGCATCGATCCGGAAGTTACCCGACCCATCGGTGATAGTGGAGGTTTTGGTCCCTCTGACAGTGATTGTCGCGCCTGCCAGCGGCTCGCCCTTATCGGTAACGACCTTTCCATGCACTATATTCTCTGGTTTATGGGGAGCAGGCGTGGTATCCGTCTGATTGGGTACAGGGGCTACTTCTATCAGTACGGCCTTGTCGAGTATCCGGTAGGTGAGGGGAAGGCCCTGCAGACAGATGTCGAGGACCCTGGATAAAGGTGCGTTCTTTACGTCAATGGAAACGGTACGGCTCCTGTCCAGGAGGCTTTCGTTCCATAAAAAGGAAAAATCCGTTTGTTTCTCTATGATCCTAAACGCCTTTTCCAATGTTATATGCCTCGCCGACATGGTGACGTTCTGGGAGTAGCTGGTTGCACTTACATGCAGTGAGGCGCCGATGATCAGGATAGCAGTGATTCTCATGATTAGCAGCAATTTCGTTAGCAATATGCCCTTTTTAAATCCGGCATTGCAATGCGGAAGCAGTTTCATACTTTTGTATGGTTGGGTTTTAATGTGAAACATTCATTTTTCGTAAGTGGCTGGTTCATTTTTTATGACTCAACTTTTCCGGAGCCTGGCGCAATCAGGTTCCGGCTTTTTTTATCATAAATTTTTTTATTTTACCATAGGCTCTATTTAAGTTAAAGAATAAGGATATATACGTTATTTGAGGACAATTATCCGGCGGCCTTCCAACTTGAACCGTACGCCATTGTTCTTCAGGAATTCAAGAACGGTAGACAGGTTTACATCCTTATGCAGGAATCCACCAATGCGTATATCCGGAACCTCTCCTTCGAAGGCCACATCGACATCGTACCAGCGCGCAAGCTGGCGCATGATAGTTCTCAGATCCATGTTGCTGAATTGAAAGCGGCCATTTTTCCAGGCAATTACTTCTTCTATATCAGCATCCCGAATGAGGCGCAGATCCTTGCCGCCCCTGCCGGCAGCGGCCTGCTCTCCCGGCCTGAGCACAATGCTGGCGGAGCCTTTTATTACTCTGACGCTGCCCTGGAGCAGGGTGGTCCTCATGGTGTCTTCGTCGTCATAGGCATTCATATTAAAGCTGGTACCCAGCACTTCGATGCGTTGATCCGTGCCCTCCCTTTTTACAATAAAAGGCATGGAGGCATTTTGGCTCACTTCGAAATAAGCCTCTCCGGATACTTCAACGATCCTCTCTTTTCCGGTGAACGCGGTAGGATATCTGATGGACGAGGCGGCATTCAGCCACACTTCAGTTCCGTCGGCGAGCACTACCATCGTCTTTCTCGCACGTGGGGTCGACAGCTTATTATAAAAGACGCCTGCGGGATTTGCTGTTGTCGAAGTATAGCTAAGTTGTCCGTTGCTGAGTTTGGTAATCGTCACATTTCCCTGTACGGCAAGCGCACCGTTGTGCATGCTGTCGAGAACGATCTGTTTGCCATTGGCAAGCGTGAGAACAGCTCCGTCGTGACCCGGGGCGATGTCCTGATGCATGGGAGGCGCTTTTACTATATTTGGTTTGGCGGGGCGCCCGACCCATAGCCAGGTCATTATGCCGGCTAACAGTGCGATACAAGCTGCTGCGGCAATCCTGCCCCAGGGCAGACGATATATTTTCTTTCTCTCCCTGATGGTGGCGACGAGGCCGGCAAAAACTTCCCGTGGATCGTGGTCTCCCTCCGGAGCGGCAAACGAGGGATCGGAGAAAGCGTCTTTCAATACCTCATCCAGTACTGCAGGATCATATTCATTGTTTATCAGTGTGTATAACTGAGAAAGCTCGGCCGGACTGATCGTTTCATCCAGATATTTCCTGAAAAGTCGTTGCAAAAAGGTTTCTTCCATATCCATTCATTATTCGGTGATAAGACGGACGAATGGAAAAAAGGAAAACATTCATTAAAAAAAACTGAAAAAAAGGCTGGTGATGAAGAGCAATTCCTCCTTATGCCTGGTTATTTCCTTACGAAGGGCGATCAAAGCCCTGACCATATAGGTCTTCGAAGATTGCCGGCTGATATTCAGCTTTATGGCTATTTCCTGGTGGCTCAATTTCTCCCATCGCCGCAGATTGATCACCTGTCTTAGCTGCTCGGGAAGCCTGCTAATAGCTACTTCGAGGACTTGCTTCATCTCTTTTCCTTCCAGCAGCTGCTGTGGGGAAGACTCGGTGTAATCAAAATAATTTTCCAGGAATTCCCGGTTGGATTCATGGAAAATGCGCGACCTTATCTGGTCGTGAATACGATTTTTCGCGATGGTGTAGAGATAAGATCTGAAATCCCTGACCTCCGGCAGCTTTTCTTTCTTATCCCAAATTTTCAGGAATATGTCCTGCGCCAGGTCTTTTGCCTGGTCGGGCGATTTTGTCAGGCGCAGTCCTATGCTGTATACCAGGTCCCAATACCGTTGGAATAGCTGCTGATATGCCTGCATATCACCTGCTGCTATCGATCGTAATAAACCAAGGTCGGTATGTGGGGTTTCCTGTTGCATTGAAAGCTACCGTGTCAAAACCTATTGGGTTATGCCTGCGAATGTAAGCAAAGAGATGGATTAAAACCGGTCGCTTATTGTATCGAATACGAACAGATGTCTTTGGAAATGGATTACAACTGATTGATATTTAAAGTAATGTGGTTTGGTTCGCTATTTGGGGAATCGTTCCTCATGCTAAAGAACTTCTTTCTTGTCACGGTGCGTAATCTACAGCGTAACAGAGCATTTACTTCCATCAATATTATTGGCCTGGCTATTGGCATGGCGTCCGCGCTGCTGATCGGCTTATGGGTGCAGCATGAGGTAAGCTATGACAGATGGTTTGCGAAGTCGGACCGTATCTATCAGCTGTACACCAGGGGTGAATACAATGGAAAGCCTGATGCCTGGCCGCGGGTGTCGTCGTTGATGGCGGGAGAGCTGAAAAAGGATCTTGGCGAGGTGGAGGATGCGGCGCGCATAAGGACGGTGTATTTTCTTGTCAGCAATAATAATGAGAAGCATTTCAATCTGCAGGGGGCTTTTGCGGACTCTTCTTTTCTGGATGTATTCAGCTTCCCTGTTTTGAAAGGGGATGTACGGACGGCGTTGCATGGGGATCAGAGTATCGTGCTGACGGAGCATGTAGCCAGAAATCTATTTGGTGATGCGGATCCCATTGGGCAGACGGTGCGTATCGACAGTACGGATATTTTTAAAGTAACGGCTGTACTAAAGGATCTTCCGGGCAATACGGAGTTCACTTTTCAATACCTATTGCCATGGAGTTATCTTCATCGTCTGAAATGGGACAATGACGGAGGTTCCTGGAAGTTCACGGATGCGGTGACCTATGTCGCGCTCAAACCCGGTGCATCGCAGGCGGCATTCGACTCCAGGATCAGCCGGATCGTTCAGCAGCAAACCAGGGATAAGGACCTGCATCAGGAAACCTTTACACAGCCGCTGGTCCGTGCGCATCTTTATTCCAAGGTGGAGAATGGCCGTCTGACGGGCGGGCTGATATCCATGGTGCGGTTGTTCTCGGTGATAGCGGTCTTTATCCTGCTGATAGCGTGTATCAATTTTATGAACCTGAGCACGGCCCGTAGTGAAAGGCGTGCAAAGGAGGTCGGCATACGCAAGGTGGTGGGGGCTGTCAGGGGTTCGCTGATGGCCCAGTTCATTGGAGAAAGCATTCTGCTGGCCGCGCTGTCGTTTATACTGGCGCTTTTTATGGTGGAGCTATCGCTGAAAGGTTTTAACCGGCTGATAAGCGCCGACCTTCATACGAACTATGGGGATAGCGGCTTCTGGTACTTTGCGATAGGTTTTATCCTATTCACGGGTATTGTCTCGGGCAGCTATCCGGCATTTTATCTTTCTTCGTTCCGGCCTGCATCGGTGCTGAAAGGCAGCTTCCAAAAAGTGAATGCGCTCCTGACGCCCCGCAAGGTGCTGGTAGTGTTGCAATTCACGTTCTCCATTGTGCTTATCATCTGTACGATCATTGTCCACCGGCAGGTACAATATGCGCGGGATCGTGACACGGGCTATAACAGGGACAAGCTGGTCTTTACTTTTGTGCAGGGGGATGTGCTAAAGCATTACGATCAGATCAAGCAGGAGCTGATCGGCAGCGGTGCAGCCATCTCCGTGACCAAGCTGTATTCGCCGATCACCCGGGTGTGGGGTTCGGTGAGCGGATTTTCCTGGCCGGGAAGCACAGAGGCTGATAAGAAGCTGAATTTTGCTCAATTCGAGAGTGATGCTGATTTTGTGCGCACCACGGGCACCAGGTTGATACAGGGGCGGGACATCGATTTGAAGGCTTATCCTACGGATAGCACGGCGGTGCTGCTGAATGAGGCGGCTGTGAAGGCCATGCATCTGCAGGATCCCATAGGTAAAATGATCCGGAATGGTCAGGGCGTCGACTGTCATGTGGTGGGCGTGCTAAAGGATTTTATCATAGAGTCTCCCTATGACCCGGTGGATCCCATGATCATCCAGGGGCTTTCCACGACCTATCCGGTGGTGCATTTCCGGCTGAATCCTGCCGGCGCTGTATCGGCCGATCTGAAAAAGGCGGAAGCGATCTTCAAACGCTGGAATCCCAGATATCCCTTTGAATATTATTTTACGGATGAGTATTATAACAGCAAGTTCAAGTCGGAGCAGCAGCAGGGCATACTCGGGCTTCTTTTCAGTGTATTGACGATATTTATTTCCTGTCTGGGGCTGTTTGGTCTGGCTTCTTATATGGCCGAGTCGAGGACGAGGGAGATCGGTATCCGCAAGGTGCTGGGTGCGTCTGTAGCCAGCGTCACCTTATTAATGGCGCGGGATTTTATCCGGCTGGTCGTTATTGCGGTGATCATTGCTACGCCTATCGCGTGGTATGCGATGCACTCATGGCTGGAAGGGTTCAATTACCGGATACAGATAGGGGTATGGGTCTTTGTCGGGGCGGCGGCGCTGTCTGTCCTGATCGCTGTAGTGAGTGTTGCCTATCAATCAATTATGGCAGCTTTGGCTAATCCGGTGAAGAGTCTCAGGAGGGAATGATCAGATACTAAGCCTTCTGAAATTTCGTTTAAGACATTATGAAAAACCTCTATACCGCCCTGTGCGCTGCTGCGCTTTTTGCATCCTGCAGTTCCACCAATCTAATGTCGCTCAACGTCACGCAACCTGCACCTGTATCTTTACCGCCAGCGGCGAAGACGGCTGCTGTTGTCAACAGGACGAGGGCTACGGATGAGACCCGGACCATCGACGCCATTCACAAGGCGATGTCACTTGAATCCAGCAATTTACAGAAAGAAGGAGCCAGGGCCAGCATGACGGGACTGGCGGATGAGCTGATGAAGAACAATCGTTTCTCCATGGTCAAGCCATTGACTGATCTGGACCTCCGGAGCTTTGGCGCGGGTGTATTCCCGTCGGCCATGTCCTGGGACACGGTAGCGAAAATTTGTAAGGATAACAATGCGGATCTGCTGTTCTCGCTGGAGCTGTTCGATGCAGAGACCAAGGGCGCCATCGGATCGACTGCGCTTGGTACAGTGGCAGGAGCTGTGCCCGGGCTGACGCAGCAGGTGAATATGACTACACTGGTAAAGACGGGCTGGCGTATATATGATCCTTCTTCCCGGAATATACTGGATGAATATGTTCTTTCCAGAGACCTTTCTTTTAGAGGTACACCTGTAGCGGCTGCCGGGGCAATTATGGGACATAAGGAAGAAGTGATCAAGGTGGGTAATCAGGCAGGTGCGGCCTATGCTTATCGTATCCTGCCCTATTCCGTCCGTGTGTCCCGATTTTATTATGTAAGGGGGAGCTCTAATTTCACCGTCGCTACCCGTATGGCGCGGACGGGCAACTGGGATGGGGCCGCCAGGCTCTGGCAACAGGAAACTACCAATCCCAGCCGGAAGGTAGCCGGCAGGGCCTGCTATAATATGGCGATCATAAGCGAGATCAATGGTGATCTCAACGGCGCTATGACCTGGGCGCAGAAGGCGTATGAGGTGTATAACAACCGCCTGGCGCTGAGCTATGTCAATGTTCTGCGAAACAGACAGACGAATGATGCTGTATTGAAGGAGCAGACGGAAGTGTCATCCAATCCATAGCTCTAATCAATGGCGTGGACGAGAAAAGAAAAAAATTATATATTGCATTATCAACTCACTCATAGCCATGCCTACTGCTTCCATCAGCCAGCTCTGTCTGCGTATAGCAGAATTCAATGATGAGGCGGCTTTTGAGGAGTTGTTCAGGTCGTATTTCCCTCGTCTTTTGTTGTTTGCGGAAGCCGTTCTCAAAAATCGTGAATCGGCAGAAGAGGCGGTGGAAGATGTGTTCCTGAAATTATGGGAGAACAGAAAAGTATTGCCGGCTGTCAATAACTTAAACTATTACCTGCTGGTGGCGGTTAAGCATCGGGCGCTGGATTACCTGGAGAAGCAGAAGAAGCATGCTATCATCAGTCTGGACGATGTGGAGGCGGAGTTTGGCGACATCTTTGTCAATCCTGAGAATACCCTGATATCGACGGAGAATATCCGGATCATACAAACTATCATCAATGACCTGCCTTCCCGCTGCAGGCTTATATTTCGCCTGGTAAAGGAGGATGGCTTGAAATACAGGGAAGCCGCCGACCTGCTGAATATTTCCGTAAAAACCGTCGAGACTCAGATGTCTCTGGCTCTCAGTAAGATAGGAGCTGCTCTTGAAACACGGTTACCTTCAGAGAACAGACGCTTCCATTTTGGTAAGGAGAGGAAATAAACAATTTTCCAAAATATTTCTCTATTGCTTCAGGGTGTTGGGCATTTTTACCCGTCTTTAACGGTGCATTCATCTATTTCATGGAAAAAAGCAGGTTTTGGGAATTACTGGCAAAGGTCAAGTCGGGCGAAGCGACCCCGGAAGAGCAATTGGAGCTCACCTCGTATCTGGGCGATTCTCCTGGCGATATGGCGACAGTGAAGCAAATAGATGAGTATTGGG
>DASZWE010000744.1:0-7609 GCA_035546735.1 Puia sp. | reverse complement strand
TATGGAGGGCTGTTCAAAGAGCGGTACGGTCATATCTTTTACAAGCGGAAGTTCTCGGCTTACCTGGTAGTGGTGGAATACCGATTTGTCGGGGACCAGATGAAGGATGGCGCCGGCTGGGCTTACCGTAACAGCGGGGTTATGCTGGGCGGGCAGACGCCTGAGAGCATGGAGCTGAACCAGGATTTCCCCATCTCGCTGGAAGAGCAATTGCTGGGTGGAAATGGCAAGGAGGACCGGCCGACCGCCAACCTTTGCACGCCTGGTACGAATGTGGTGCTGGGTGACACCCTTTTCAAGACGCATTGCATAAACTCAAGCGCCAGGACCTTTCATGGGGATCAGTGGGTGCATGTGGAAGCGCTTGTCCTGGGGGATTCCATCATACGGCATATTGTCGGGAGGGATACGGTGCTGACCTATTGGAAGCCGCAATACGATGGGAGGGATGAGTATGTCCGGAGGGCCGGCTTGCCTGATGGGGGGCTGATCTCCGAGGGAACTATCTCGTTGCAGAGTGAAAGCAATCCTGTGGAATTCAGGGAGGCGGTGCTTTTCGACCTGGGACCTTACTTACATGATCCCGTGAAACTGAGGGAGATCATAGCAAAGCTGCAGCATAGAAAAAAATATATTTGGCCGTCGGAGTAAATTACACAAACGTTTGCACGGGGGCAGGGTAATAAATTTTGTTACCTTACAGTTAATGCTGAGCATCGAACCAAACGAACTGCTGCGACAGATAGTGGAGGAGAATGACAGGGGCGCTTTCAGAAATTTGTATGATATTCTGCACAAGAGCCTGTATGATTTTGCCCTGGCTATCGTCAAATTGAGAGAACCTGCCGAAGAGATCACGGCCGATGTATTCATCCGTCTGTGGGAGCGGAGGATGACGCTGGAATATGGCAGGGTACGCAGCTGCAGGTTGTACCTGTTCATGTGCGTCAAGAATGCTTCTCTTAACTATCTCCGAGATAATAAACGTCCTGAGCAGCTGGATCTGGACCAGGTATCGCTGGCCGACTGGAGGCTGGAGACCAATCCTGAAGAGCTGATGATCACGACGGAAATGGCTGCTTGTCTGGATAGGGCCATTCGTGAGCTTCCTGTACGATGCGGGATTATTTTCCGCCTGGTGAAGGAGGAGGGGTTAAGCTATAAGGAGGCGGCGCAGCTGCTGGACCTTTCTGAAAAGACCATCGAGAATCAAATTGCCATTGCGCTGAAAAAAATACGGCAGGCAATCTCCTTTAAAATTCCTGCGGGTCATTCTTAATAATCTATTCTAAACTTTTGCGGGGGCGGGCGGCTTCGCCCGACCATTTGGGGGCGAGCCTGGGGCCGGCGCCTGCCGGACAATTTCTTTTGGGCCGGTGGGGTCGCCCGACGATCTTAAAAAAAAAATTAATTTTTCTTTGGGGGATGCGTTCTAAAACCGTGTCATTTCTATTATGGAGCAGGAAAGGCTATGGATACTATTAGGCAGGAAACTGGCCGGCATAGCTACGGAAGAAGAACTGCAGGAACTGGAGCTGTTATTGCTCGCCTATGGAGAGGATGCGGCGACAATGGAGATCATTGAAAGGATGTGGGCCAGCAGGGCGGGCAGGACGGCTACCGACAGGGATAGCAATATTCTCGACCGTATCGAGGCGGCTACGCGTCCTGTGCAGCGAACGCGCCGTCTGCGTGGCTGGGCGTTTTCAGGGGTTGCGGTGTGTGTGGTTGTGCTGGCAGGCTGGGGTTTTTTGTCAACCCGAAAGGGGAATGAGAAGAAGGAGACCATGAATGTGCTCTTTACCCGCCGGAAATCGCATTCCAATCTTCAGTTCCCCGACGGCACTACCGTAGTGCTGAATGAGAACAGCAGGATATCTTATAATGCGGATTTTGGAAAGGTGAAACGGGAGATATTTTTGGACGGGGAAGCTTATTTCGATGTAGCCCGAAATCCGGGGATGCCACTTATCATCCACGCCAAAAATGTCGATATCAAGGTATTGGGAACTTCCTTCAATGTGAAGGCTTATCCGGCCGACAAGGGTGTGGAAACTTCCCTGATCAAGGGTGCGGTGGAAGTGAGCTCTAAGCTGTATCCGGGTGAGAAGGTACTGTTACGGCCCAACGAAAAAGTCAATATTCCCGTGTCGCGGGCGCCGGATGCAGCCGGTGTGCCGATGGAGGCGGACAGTGTGGCGGGGCTCCCGGATGAAATGCAGCCGTCCGGGCCGGCGACGGGGGCACCCGCGAATCGCCAGACGACAGAAGACAAACATAATCCCACCGATACTTTATCCTATATGCGGCAACCCCTAAGCGCTGAACGTACCAGTAAGCTTATTCCGGAGATCGCCTGGATGTACAGAAAGCTGGTATTTAACCAGGAACCCTTCGAGCGTGTAGCGGAAAAGATGGAAAGATGGTATGGCGTAAGCATTTATTTCGAGGAGGATGATCTTAAAAAGGAGGTGTTCTCAGGTTCATTCAGCAAAGAGACTTTGGAGGAATCTTTAAAGGCGCTGCAGTTCAGCTATCCCTTCGACTTTGTCATCAAAAAGAATGAAGTGTTTATCAAACGAAAGAAATAAGGGAGATGCGCTAACATCCCCCTGTAAGATGTAAATAAGAAGACCTTGAATTTGGAGATCCGGGGTCTTCCCATTGTTAACCATCATGCGATAAAGGTATGTTATCTTTTGTATTACCAAAACTATTTCGCACGGCCTCCGGCGTGCGAAGACAAATCCTGCTTGTTATGAGATTTCTGAGCTTCTTGCTGACGGTGGCCTGTACGCAGGCCTACTCGGTGGGGCTGTCTCAAGAAAAGATATCCCTGGAGTGCAGGGACGTCACACTGAAACAGGCCCTTTCGGTGATAGAGTCGAAAAGCTCTTACCGATTCCTCTACCATGACAGCTCGTTTTCCTCCGTGGCGAACATCAGCATCGATGTCCGCAACAAACCTGTTCTCAGCATCGTCGATCAGCTGATCGCGGGAACGCCGCTGCATTACCGGGTGCTGGAGAACAACCTTGTCGTATTTGGCGAAGGCGGTTACCAGGCGCGGGACAGCATTGTCAGGGGTGTGGTATTGGATGGGGATGGCCGGCCTTTGCCGGGGGTTTCCGTACACGAGACGGGAAGCAAGGGCGGGACTATGACCAACGACAAGGGCGAGTTCTTGCTTCATATCCGGGACGCCGAAGGGACGATCGAGTTCAGCTCGGTGGGGTTTGTTTCGCAGCGGGTAAGGATCAGCAAAAGGCTGGTGCTGGAAGTGCGCATGAAGGCTGAAGATAAAAGCATGCAGGATGTCGTGGTTGTCGGATCGCAGCAGCAAAGTAGAAGAACGACCACGGCTGCCGTTTCTTCTGTCAGCGGGAAAGTGATCGAGAATATGCCTGCCGCGTCCGTCGACGTCGTATTGCAGGGCAGGGTGGCGGGATTGAATGTGCAGGTGTCCTCCGGGGAGCCCGGCGTCGCGCCCACCATGGTTGTCAGGGGAAATACCAGGGTCAATACCAATATCGGTGATGCCAACGTCGCCCAGGCCCGGGCGCTGAGCGGTCCTCTTTATGTCATCGATGGGATCCCTGTCAATCCTGAAGATATTGCCAACAGCATCGACGCCACGGGCACCAACTATCTTGCGGGGATCAATATCAATGACATCGAGAATATCGAGGTGCAAAAAGATGCGGCTGCCACCGCCGCCTGGGGTTCCAGGGGCGCCAATGGCGTCATCTATATAAAGACCCGAAGAGGAAGCTCTTCCACGCCGGAATTCAGGATCAATACCTATGGCGGCATCACCCAACAGCCTCCTCTTCTGAAGACGGCCACCGGTGCGGCAGAGCGGGAGCAAAAGATGCATATCATCAATCAGTATGCAACACCTGGTCAACTGGCGGGTCTGCCGCAACTGCTCACGGACAGCCTGAATCCCTACTTTAACAATGCTACGGACTGGCAGGGGCTGTTCTACCGGAGCGGCGCCATTCAGAATGTGGACATGACCATGTCGGCTGCCAACCAGAGTGTAAGCTACCGGGTGAGCGGCAACTACTATAACGAGAAGGGCATCATCGAGGCCTTTGGCTATACGCGGTATGGGTTGCGGGGTAATTTCGACTTTAAGATCAGTCCGAAGCTCAACAGTCAGCTCATCTTTTCATTGTCACGCGGGGACCGCAAACGGGGCCGGAAATATTATGGGAACAGCGATGACAATACCCCGGTGAGCGGATCGGCCCAGCCTTCTTCCTTCTTCCGGCTCACGTCCTTCGATTCGGCGAATTTTACGGGTTTGTATGATAAGTTGCGCAACAAGAATATCAATGATCAGTATTCGTTATCGCTGACGTTGAATTATAATATCCTTCCTTCCCTGCGCTATACGGTTCAGGGGTCTGCGAATGTCGCTACTTCCAACCGGGATTATTTCCAGCCGTCGAATATCGACGAGGTGGCTGCCCTGACAGGAGCAACCGCGCAACCGTCTTTTGCAGAGTCGGATAAGGGGACTTATTCTACGTATTTCCTGGCCAATACGCTCAACTATTTTAAAAACTTTACCACGGCCGGCGGACATACGCATCATATAGCCGTCACAGGATCCCAGCAATTCAACGCGGATGTTGTGAACAGCAGCTCTGTCAGCGGCTCCAATCTGCCTTCCAACGACATACAGGTCGTTAGCGGCGTGCCCCAGGCCAATCTGTCCGGCTCTTCCAACTATGCAGCCGATGGGTTGTTGTCCTTTGTGGGGCAGGCGCAGTATGACTTTGACGGAAAATACCTGTTGTACGGGTCTTACAGGGGGGATGCTTCTTCCAGATTTGGCAATGATACCAAGTGGGGTTATTTCCCCTCCGGTGGAGTGGGGTGGGTCATATCCGACGAACGCTTTATGGACGGGATCAAGAAGTACGTGAATTTCCTGAAAGTGCGTGTCAGCTATGGACTGGCGGGATCGCAGTCCCCGGACTTTTATGCGCCGTACAATTCCTATACTATCCCCGGGACCTATAATGGCTCCCCTTCGATTCAGCCCAGCTATTCCAACGGATTGACGAAAGACAATCTTACCTGGACAAAGACGGTGCAGAAGAACCTGGGTGTGGAAGCGCAGTTCCTGGACGGCAGGATATCGCTTGTAACGGATATCTATGACAAGACGTCCCGGGACGATTATTATAATTTTCAGCTGCCTTTTTATACCGGATTCCAGAACATTACTTTCAATGCGCATGATCTCTGGGTAAGCAACAAGGGAGCCGACATTACGCTCAGCACGCGGAATCTATCGCGGAAGAGTCCATTGCAATGGAACATGCAGGTGACCATCTCTTATAACAAGAATGCTATTGCCAAGCTTCCCAACAACAACCGGACCTTTGCCGTGGATGATTATTATGGCGTGACGAGGATCTTTGCCGTGGGGCAGCCCATCTATGAAATGTTCCAGATGAAATATATGGGCGTGTACAACCAGCAGAGCGAGATCCCCTTCAATGCCCTGACGGGCAATTCCCTTACTTATTTCAAAGGGAATCATAAGGTGATCCCGGGCGATCCGAAATGGCTGGATGTAAATAAGATCGGGGATGTATGGACGGATGAGGACAATGGAGCGCAGTATGGGGACAGGATCCCTACCGGCAACCCCAATCCGAAGTTCACCGGCGGCTGGGTCAACGACTTTACCTATAAGAATTTCTCCCTGAGCATTGTCAGCGTCTTCACCTGGAAGAGGGATGTTATCAACACCTATTTTCAGCAGCAGATCAGCAATATTGTGGGAGGCTACTCGAGCAGCATTTATACTTTTGCCGCGGACAGGCTGCCGGATCTGAGCAAGATCAATTACTGGACGCCGACGCTTGCAAAAACAGCCGGGTATAAGGCGAGCTTCCCTTCGATAAATCCATTCGGCCCCAGCTACTACCAGTATATCCCCATTTCCAGCATGTTCAATGAGGACGGGAGCTATTTCAAGGTAAAAACGATCGTGGGCAGCTACCAGTTCCCCCGGAATGTTACGAGCAGGCTGAAATTAAGCCGGGCCCGGGTTTACTGCATCGTAGACAATTTCCTCACGTTCAAGAAGGGGACTATGCCTGATCCGGAGGCGGTGGACCAGCTGGGGGTTTATACGGGCGGGCTTTATCCTTTGCCGAAGAAATATACTTTGGGTATCGATATACAATTTTAGCAGACCCCTTCGAACCTTCGACCAAAACACAAAATAATTCGTATGAACATATTCAAAATATTCGTCGTCGTCCTGCTGCTGGCGGCCTTCGCGTCGTGCAAGAAGTATCTTCATGAGGCGCCGATCAATTCCACCTATGGCGCTAAGTTCTGGACTTCCCAGACGTCGGTGGAGCAGGCAACGACGGCCATGTACGGCCAGCTGCGCAGCTGTGTCCGGAACAGCAATTCCCATTTCATCAATGGCGATCTGGCGGCGGGAACATTTCTTCCGAATGCGAATCAATGGAATCTGGCGTCTATGAAGTCGTCTAACAATCCGCCTTTCAATTTTTCCTATGTGCCTTATTTCGAGGGCGTGCTGCAGAACTGGTCACGATTTTATCAGCTGATAGCGCAGGCAAACCTTATCCTCCGCAATGTGCCGACAATGCCCGCTTCGGATTTTACTTCTGAATCCGTCCGGAGCGGCTATATCGCCGAAGCGCTGTTTATGCGGGCGTATACCTATTTCTATATGATCCGTATCTGGGGCGATCCGGTGTATGTAACCAGCACGTATGACAATGTGGATTATGGCAATATTCCGCCGCTGCCACGGACGTCGGAGGAGACGGTGCTGGACAGCTGTCTTCGGGACCTGAAGGCTGCCGCGTCGGCTATGCCCTTCACCGGTGGCGATCCCACGAAGGCCATCCGGGCCAGCAAGGGCAGCGCCTATGCCCTTATCGCCCATATATATGCCTGGAGGCACCAGTATGACAGCGCTCATGCATATTGCAGCCGGGTGATCACGGATGGGGGATATAGTCTGGAGCCTATGAGCAGCTATACCAATATCTGGAATGGGCAGTCTTCCGGGGAGAGCATCTTCGAGCTGCCGATGACCTATAATTACAGCGATCCCAACTTTACTACGCAGAACGACTGGGCCGAGGCGCAGTTCAGCTTTTTCGGGACTTTCCTGAAGGGCCCGCTGACGGGGAATCAGAACAGCACCTGCTGGATATCTCCGCAGGGAGGGATACTGGATTTGATCTTCGATACGGCGGATGCACGTTATCATACCATCTTCCAGGCAGTGCCCGCCAGCGGTGGAGATCAGGCTGGTCATATGCTGTTGAAATATACCAATTTCCTTTACCAGCAACCGGCGACGAAGACGCTGCCCTATTTGAATAATGATCTTGTGTTGTTGCGATTGTCCGATATCTATCTGCTGGATGCGGAAGCGCTGACGAACCTGGGCGATCTGGGTGGGGCGGCGGCTGATCTGGCCAAGACGGAGGATCGGGCAGGCATCACTTCCTATCAGCATCCCACCAATCAATACGACATGCTGGACGAGGTGGTTGCGGAAAGAGGGCGTGAGCTGGTAGGAGAGGGGCAATGG
>DASZWE010000743.1:0-8326 GCA_035546735.1 Puia sp. | reverse complement strand
GCCGGCGACATGTATCTGGAAATGGTCTGCGTCAGAAAGATCGGCATAGGTGAGCAGGGTATATGGCAAACGGGCGATGGGAGCGGCCTCCAGGGCTACGTCCCGGCCTTTGAGCTGATAGTGTGAAAAATACCGGCGTGTGCGGTGTCGCAGGGAACCCAGCAAAGTGGAAGGGTCTTCACTCTCTTTCAGGATATTGGACAGCAGCGCCCGGCCGGGTCTCGAGTCACACAGGATGTTGCCGTTGTCATCGATGATGCTGAAATTATAGCCGGCGGGCAGCACCGTATTCATTACGGAATGCATTTTGGCGGACAACCCTATCAGTAGCGGGTGGTGCGAGGAGTGGGGCGAACCCCGGGGAGGAGCTGCGCTTTTAGTGACTACATTGATCCTGTATTCTCCATCCTGCCTGGACAGCAGGGGTTGAATGGTGAAGGGTATGGAGTCGTGAAGAGCAAGGTATCTGCCGTTGATAAAGTCTTTGAAATAATCCCGGTTCCGCGCATCCAGCAGCGGTGGTTTGTTGCTTTTTTTCTTTTCGCTCCAGGTGGCTGTCCATTTGCCGGAAGAGTCGACCCAGAACACATAATCGCTGTAAGGATACAGATCGGGGTGGAAGAGCCTGTCCAGGGTCGTGCTATCCGTGGACCGGAGGATATCACTGCTGTCCAGCGAGGCCATCAAATGAGTGCTGTCCCTGATGGATTGATAAACAGCGTCCCATATTTTCAATTGAAGGCAGATGGTATCTATTTCCCCCGTGAACCGGCGGTCTATCTGCCGGGAAAGCTGGCCGAGCGCGCTCTTATTATCTGTGGACTGATACCAGGTCAGGAACAGCCAGGAGAATAGCAGGAAGCAGGTAAAGGCGGCCAGGAAGTAAGAGCCTATGAGTTGACGGATATTCCAGTCGATGATGGTCTCGCCGTCGCCCAGTATGAATATCTTTAAAATGGGCAGGCAGATGACCAGCAGCAGGATAATGATACCTGCGGGGACAAAGAAATCAAGAGGGATATCTTTATAGCCGGAGTTGTAGTGGCTGACGCTGACCAGTCCTGCCAGCAGCACGGGGGTGGATCCGATCCGGAGGGGATAGATAAATATTTTGTAGGGCGTGCCCGCCAGGTTCACCTGGTGGATGTACAGGGGATCGGTCGCATCATTTTTTTTCACCAGGGAGTCGGGATTGAAACCATTGGATAAAGGCAGGTCATCGGAGCTGAAAAGAACTTCCGAGTGTCCGGGGGATATCAACAGATAGGTTTCGAAGACATCGCGATAGGTGAGGATATTCGGCGCCAGCAGGCTGTCGAGACGGATGGTCATCGTAAAAGTGTCTCTTCGGGCGTGCTGTATCAATGGATAGGCCAGCAGCCAATTGCCTGTATTGAGGGAGTCGGAGATGAGCTTTGAAGGACGCGGCTCCAGCGGCGTGTCCTTTTTATTGGGAATACGGGGAGACCATTTGAATGCAAGGAAGAGAGGGTTGGAGGATTGTGGAGTTTTCAGGAAAGTATTGATCGCGTCAGTGTATCCATTATCCCTTTCCCGGGCTGCCTTGGCTATCTGCTGCAGTTCAATGAAAGCGCGGTCGTTCAATGCGTCCTGGCGCCCCGGAATATATTTCAGGAAGTACAACAGGAAGAGTATGCTCAGGACCAACAAGGTGAGCAGGACAGGTATAAGTGTCCGAGTGACTGTATTGCCTCCGCCGGAACCCATGACCATAAAGGTAATTTCTGATGAGGTGGGTACAAATACCCTAAAGGGGGAATTTTTAAAGCCCCGGGTTGTTGGGCGGAATGGAGGGCTCGGTAAGAGCCTCCTGCTAAATTCGCGCACTAATCAGACCTGGTGAGTTTAGCAGGAGGGTACCGGAGTTAAAGCAGGCGGTTTGTTTCCAGGATAATGGACACCTGTTGTGGTTTTTCTCGGACGTTGGATCTTAGACGAAGTCTTTTATCGGAGGAATTGGATTTCTAAGGATAAGTTTCGTTTCTCAGGATCTGGTTTTCTGGTTGTTGGTCTTTCCGGATCTTGGATCAGAGCCTTGACGTGTATTCTAATGTCTTCCGTAGGATAAAAGTAGAAGTTGACTGATATTGGATTTTGTAGCCTGGAATTTCTTTGGATATTGAGCCCAATTGGTCTTTTACCGGATATTGGATCTTTGGACTTGGTTTTTCGGATATTGGGTGATTGATGCTATCAATCAACTTCTATATCAAAAATAATTTGTTAAAGTTGGAAAGGCAATAGAGGAATTGCTCTACTTTTTTGCAACAGTAATTACTAAAATGCTAGTAATCATCGCATAAGGGCGATAGTAAAAATCCAATATGACCTGATCGGGAAGTTACGATGATGCAAGTGGCTGAGGATATAATGTATTGATAGTTAAATAATTAGATTGTGCGAACCCGGGGAGTTGTCTAGGCGCCCAGGGCGTGGATCACGTCGTATTTTGTGACGATGTGGTAATTTCCGCTGTCATCCTTGGCCAGCACTGCTCCGTTCTCCCGTGTAATGAGGGTGCTCAGCCTTTCCAATGGGGTATCGAAGGACACGATGGGATAGGGTTTTTCGAGTACTTCCGCGATCTTTTTTCCCTTTATATCCTGTCCGTTGTTCATCATGCGGGCGAAGAGTCCGCTTTCGCTGATGGCGCCGATGGGTTCACCTTGCCGGAGGACGGGCAGGTTTTCCACATTGTATTTCTGCATGAGCTCGAAGGCCTGTCCTACGGTCTGGTCGGGCTCGACGGAGATGAGGCGTTTGGCGCCCCTGCCGGAAATGATGTCCGAAAAGGTCTTTACGTCCAGGAAGCCTCGTTCCATCATCCACTGGTCATTATAGACCTTTCCGACATAGCGGCTGCCGTGGTCGTGGAGGATGACTACCACCAGGTCGTCTTTTTTCAGCAGGTCCTTTAGTTGCAGCAATCCCTGGACGGCTGTACCTGCGCTGTAGCCGCAGAAAAGTCCCTCTTCCCTGGCGATACGTCTGGCCATGATGGCGGCGTCCTTATCCGTCACCTGTTCGAAGACGTCTACGTATTGCATATCGTAGTTCTGGGGCACGAAGTCTTCTCCGATGCCTTCGCTGATATAGGGATGCACTTCATTCATGTCTACTTCTCCTGTGCGGAAATATTTTGTCAGGAGGGAGCCAAAGGGGTCCATGGCCCATACCTGTATCTTCGGGTTCTTTTCTTTGAGGAACATAGCGGTGCCGGTGACCGTGCCTCCTGTGCCGGTGGCTACGACGAGGTGGGTGACCTTGCCGTCCGTCTGCTGCCAGATCTCGGGGCCGGTGGTCTCATAATGCGCCTGGCGGTTGGCCAGATTATCGTACTGATTGGCATGAAATGAATTCGGTATCTCTTTTGCCAGCCGGCGGGCTATGGAATAATAGGAGCGGGGGTCTTCCGGCTCGACATTGGTAGGGCAGACGATGACTTCGGCGCCAAGGGCTTTGAGGATATCTATTTTTTCCTTCGATTGCTTGTCGGTGGTGGTAAAAATGCATTTATATCCTTTTACCACGGCTGCCAGGGCCAGGCCCATGCCGGTGTTGCCGGAAGTGCATTCGATAATGGTCCCGCCGGGCTTCAGCCTGCCTTCCTCTTCGGCCACTTCCACCATTTTCAGCGCCATCCGGTCCTTGATAGAGTTGCCGGGATTAAAATATTCTACTTTGGCGAGTACGGTACATGGCAAATCTTTCGTCAATTTGTTAAGCCGGATAAGAGGAGTATGACCGATGGTCTCGAGAATGTTGTTTTTGATATCCATACCAATTATTTCGGATGTAAAAGTAACGTAAAGATACTTTACATTTGCACCCCGCATTTTTGATAAGAAGAACTATGGAATCTACGTACAAACAGAAAATCGCAGAGAAGCTAAGCCTCAGCCTCAAACAGATAAATAATGTTCATGACCTGCATGCCGAAGGGGCTACTATTCCCTTTATGGCGCGGTATCGTAAGGAAGCCACGGGCAACCTGGATGAAGTGCAGATCAACGACGTGGTGGAGCAGATCAAATATTTCTCCGAGCTGGATCGGCGAAAGGAGACGGTGCTGAAGACCATCGAGGCGGCGGGCAAGCTGACGCCGGAGCTGAAGCAACGCATCGACAATTGTTATGACGCCACTGAGCTGGAGGATATCTATTTGCCATATAAGCCCAAACGCAAGACCCGGGCTACTACCGCCGTCGAGAAGGGACTGGAGCCGCTGGCCAAATTCCTTTTTGAGCAGGGTGGAGGCGATGCCGGTGAAGAGGCTGCCAAATTCCTGAACGACCAGGTGAAGGATGTCAGGGAAGCGTTACAGGGCGCCCGGGATATCATTGCGGAATGGATATCGGAGAATGAGCAGGCCCGGAACAAAGTGCGGCAGCTGTTTACAGAAAGCGCTGCGCTCAGCTCGAAAGTGCTGGCATCTAAAAAAGACGAGGAGGAGGCGCAGAAATACCGGGATTATTTCGAATTCAATGAGCCGCTGGCTGCCTGTCCTTCCCATCGGATCCTTGCCATCCGGAGGGGTGAGAAGGAAGGCTATCTGATCATGGACCTCAATATCGACAAACAGACGGCCGTGGATGACCTGGAGAGAATATTTGTAAAACCGGGGAACAGCGCTGCCACCGGGGAAGTAAAAAAAGCTATCGAGGATTCCTTTGACAGACTGCTGAAGTCCAGCATTGAGAATGAATTCCGGCTTATCAGCAAGAACAAGGCGGATGAAGAGGCGATACGGGTGTTTGCCGAGAATCTGCGGCAGCTGCTGCTGGCTTCGCCGCTGGGGTCCAAGAGAATACTGGCGCTCGATCCGGGTTTTCGTACTGGATGTAAATTAATATGCCTGGATGCCCAGGGAACTTTTCTCCATAACAGCACTATCTATCCACATCCGCCTCAGCAGGATGTGCAGGCCAGTACGGCCGAGCTGCGCCGGCTGGTGGACAAATATGATATCGAGGCTATTGCCGTAGGAAATGGGACGGCGGGTCGTGAGACGGAGCAATTGGTGCGGGGCATCGACTTCGGAAAAAGGGTGAGCATCTTTATGGTCAATGAAAGCGGGGCATCCATTTATTCTGCCAGTGAAACTGCCCGTGAGGAATTCCCTGACCAGGATGTGACCGTGCGGGGCGCCATCAGTATCGGCAGGCGTCTGCTGGATCCCCTGAGCGAGCTGGTAAAAATAGATCCCAAATCCATCGGGGTGGGGCAGTATCAGCACGATGTCAACCAGAACAAGCTGAAAGAGGAGCTGGACAGGGTGGTGGAAAGCTGCGTGAACCATGTCGGTGTGGACCTGAATACCGCCAGCAAACATTTGCTTACCTATGTATCGGGACTTAGCGCGACCCTGGCAAAAAACATCGTGGAATACAGGACGAAGAACGGGGCCTTTGCTAACCGGGAGGAGCTGAAGAAGGTGAGCCTGATGGGCCCCAAGACCTTTGAACAATGCGCCGGGTTCCTTCGGATAAGGGAGGCTGTCAATCCGCTGGACAACAGTGCTGTACATCCGGAGACCTATAGCGTGGTAGAGGCGATGGCCGGTGATCTCGGCGTCACGGTGACGGACCTGATACAGCAGTCGGAGCTGCGTAAAAAAGTCGTTAAAAAGAAATATGTCACGGAGAAGGTAGGGGAATTTACCATCGATGATATCATGAAAGAGCTGGAGAAGCCGGGGCGTGACCCGCGTAGCGTCATCGAGGAGTTCCGTTTTGAGGAGACCATCAAGACGATGGAAGACCTCAAGCAAGGTATGACCGTGCCGGGCATCGTGACCAATATCACCAATTTTGGGGTTTTTGTGGACATCGGCGTCAAGCAGGATGGGCTGGTGCATATCTCGCAGCTGAGCAATACGTATGTGTCGGACCCGAATGAGGTGGTGAAGCTGCAGCAGAAGGTGATGGTGACCGTTATGGAGGTGGATATTGCCCGTAAGCGTATTTCGCTGTCCATGAAAGGTAATAAGCCTGCTGCCGGCAAGCCACAGGGTGCGCAGGGTGGGGGACAGCGTCCGGGCAAAGGACCCGTAGGAAAGGGCGGGGATAAGGGGGATAAGCCTTTGGATCCCTTTCAGGCGAAGCTGGCGGAATTAAAGAAAAAATTCAAGTAGCTTAGGAGCCTTCTCCGGCCTGGCGCTGCTGTCTTTTTCTTTGAAGATACATGTCCAGCATGACCAGACCCAGGATCACCAGCACCAGGATGAATACATTGGTATAGGCGCTATTGAAGACCCTGCTCCAATCGAACTTTTTCATCTCATTTTCCAGGCCGATGTGGGGCATGAACCTGGATGAAGTCGACGACGCCGACCACTTGAACTGTCCCAGGCAATAGACCAGGAAGCCCGTGATCAAGGTCAGGAAGAAGGCTCCGATGCTGCGGATGATATTCTTATTGATATAGGTCCTGGTAGCGGGCGCCACATGATAACGGGCTATCTCTTCCATGACATTCTTTGTAAATCGCATGGAGGGTGCTTCCAGCTCTACATCATTCATTGTCTGATGGATATTCAGCAGTTCCTTATATTTCCGCTGCCATTCTATATTTTCCCCTATCAGGATCCGGATGGCGGACCTTTCTTCGGGGTCGCCGAGTCCGTCGATGTAATCCCACAAGCGTTCTTCCATTTGAATAGGTGTATCCATAGTTGTCAATATAAAGTCAATCATAAAGTTATCATCCCCCCTGTATTTCACGTACCTCATAGCTAAAATGTTTTTCCATTTTATCTTTCAGACGATGTCTGGCCCGATGAAGCTTGACCTTCACTGTATTAGGGTCCAGGTGCATGATCTTCCCGATTTCTTCCAGGGACTGCTCCCCTTTATAAAAGAGGGAAAGCAGCTGTGCGTCATCCGGGTTAAGCATGCGGATCGCTTCGTTGACCATGGCGTGTCTGGATCGCTGCTCGATGGTATTGGCTTTGAAGGCGGACTCCCGGCTTTCCAGCTGTAAAAAAGTCCTTTCATCGTCAATAGAGGTGATATCGAGCTTTTTTTTACGTAGGAAGGTGATACAACTGGTGCGCACGATGGTGAACAGCCAGGTGCTAAATTTCGACTCCCCCCGAAAATCTGCCAATGAACGATACGCCTTTACAAATATGTCCTGGGATATCTCCTCTGCGTCCTCGCGATTGTCGGTAAAGCGCAGTACCAGGGTAAATACATAATTCCGGTAGCGTTCGACCAACTGGGCAAAAAGAGCCTGCTCTCCCTGGAGAATTTTGCTAATGAGTTCTGTATCAGTAAGTCCGGTGTGCAACACGGTAATATGACGGGGGCTGTAGAGGTCAGGTTACATTATTGCGAAAATTGTCCCTTCTTTAAAAATAGGCCAATTTCCGCAAAGCGCTAATGTCTGTCCTTCGGACGAGTCCCTGGAAGGGGCTCCTGTATACGATTTTATATTTATACAGGCTAGGGTGTAACCTGCCGGTAAATCATGCAGTCCCAGATGCTGTAAACAGGCAAAAAGCTCTTTTCAGAAAAATCTATTAAAAGCTGTAACCCCGGGCGAACTGCAGTAGTCCGATAGAAGAGCTGAAAGCAATTAAAATTAAAAAGAAAAAAACAATACAATGGGACCTGATCAATTAGTGTTTTTGTGGATGATACTCATGAGCCTTGGCATATGTGCCGTGATATTTGGCATACGCTATATGCGGAATAGAGAGAATATGGCGATGATCGAAAAGGGGCTGGACCCCAATATCAAGCCGGAGAAACCCCGCCCTGCACCTTTCCGTAACCTGAAATGGGGGTTGCTGCTGGTCGGCGCCGGCCTGGGGCTTTTTGTAGCCTATATGCTGGACAATACTATCCTGTACAAGATCGGGCATAATAACGATCGTTGGGGTGATTCCAATGGAGCGAATGTATCGATCTATTTTGCGATGATAGCCATCGGTGGTGGTTTAGGGCTGATCAGCTCTTACCGGATAGAGAAGAAAGAATTGCTGGACAAGGAGAAATAAGGCCCGGTCTGTTGTAAAATGACCATTCTCCCGTGTGGGAATAGCGTCCGAGTATATACCCGGGCGCTATTTTTTTATCTTAGAGATCTATTTACGCAGGGTCTCTATGGCCTTATTGACCACCGGGTCATAGGCATTGCTCACTTGATAATACCCTTCCGTTCTCCATATCTGTCTGGCCATCAGCGCCTTCAGGCGGTGCTGTAGGACCTCTTTGTCCTTCGGGGGGATATTGTGGAGGTCAATAGTGTCTTTGGCTGCATAGGCCGTGAGGCTATTCCAGAGCTGTTCGTCCCCATGAAA
>DASZWE010000742.1:0-7034 GCA_035546735.1 Puia sp. | reverse complement strand
TTTTCGTTATTGTAGCCCTGCTGGCGCTGACTGCCCGAAACTGGCTGGCGGAGCGGTGGAATATGGATTATCTGATATTGTCGGTAGGCAACCTGGTGTTGTTTTTGGCTACGACCTTTTCTTTCTATTTGTATTCCAGAGCTTTACGAAACAAGAATATACAGGTATTCCTTCGTATGATGTATTCCAGTCTCCTGATAAAGATGGTATTTTGTCTGGCGGCCACCCTGTTATATCTTTTTGTAGCCGGAAAGGATGTCAATAAAGCGGCGATCATTGCCTGTTTTGTCCTCTATATGGTCTATACCTACATAGAGGTAAAAATTTTAATGCGTCTGAGCAAGAATTCTCCGAAAAATGGCTAAGAAAGAAGCGCCGCTGGATTACCTGCGTCAATTTATTCCCGATGTATCCGCCCCCCTGGTCCTGGAATATTTGAATCACTATAAGGTACATTTGACTATTACCCGTGAGCGGAAGAGCGTGCTGGGGGACTACCGGCATGCCACGCAGGCCAATAATCACCGTATCAGCGTCAACGGCAATCTCAATAAATACTCCTTTTTGATAACACTGATCCATGAGCTGGCTCACCTGGTGACATTTATGGAGTACGGCAACCGGGTGCAGTCGCATGGGAAGGAGTGGAAGCAGGTGTATCGTAAGATGCTGGAGGAGTTCCTGCGTATGAAAGTGTTCCCGGAGGACATCCTGGCCGCCTTGAAAAAGAACCTGCATGATCTGCCCGCCAGCAGCTGCGCAGACGAGCACCTGATGCGTATCCTGAAGAAGTACGATAAGAATCCGGGGGGGCTGGTATTGGTGGAGCAGGTTGCGGAGGGGGCCAGCTTCTCATTGGATGACGGGCGTGTTTTCCGGAAGGGGAAAAAATTGAGAAAAAGGTTCCAATGCGTGGAACTGTCTACGGGAAAACTGTATCTTTTCAGCGCGATATACGAGGTGAAGGCTATGCCCGCCCAGAACTTATCCAGATAAAGTAAAGTCTATTGGAGAATTGATTATATTGCAGTGTCTTAACCCCCTATCCTCACCGTTCTAATCCCCTTATTACTACCCATTCGCAACTTATCCGTATGTATGCCCGTTTTTAATCCTGGCCCGTTTGGCGGACATTAATTGGGTGCCGACCACGATCCTGACGGCTTTAAATTTTACTTATGAAAAAATCCGTAGAGCAGGCCGTAGCGGGCTAACTTAAAATAGCGATGACGCTATAAAGAATGGCTATCGAGAGGAGGATGAGGCCGATGAATGGTTTGTCTGCGTTTTTCATGATGAGTTAATGTCTTTTTAGATGGTATCATGGCACTCGCAAGCTCGGGTCATGATATGAAGTATTTTTAGGCTATTAGGATTGATGCGGCTTCTCCGGAGGCCGGGTTCCGCAATGAGTTAACGCAGGCATAATGGCAAATAGTATGCCATCAGGGTAAACATTAAAATCTTTAGCTACTACAGGTCTGAGTAGGGGGCAGGGTGCATAAATACGATGTCGATGTGAGAGACGTTGTTCTGGTATTCGGGTCTGGCCGACAACTCTTTCCAGTACGGATCTGCGCCAAAGGTCTTCCAATGGGCGTCCCGGGCCGCCATATCATCGAAGCTCGTCATATACATGAGGTTAGGCATATGTGCTCCGGAGAGGACGGATGCGTAAAATACGGCGTTGAATCCCAGTCTTTTGAATAGCCCTATTTCATCTCCTTTGTTGAACATCTGCACTTTGTTGGTAAAGTACTTTTCTGTGGGGCCTTCGTAGCTTCTTAACTCGTAGACGTGTTCCGAAGCGGGGCCTTTAAGGGAGGCAGGAGCTTCCAGGCGGGGCATGCCGGGGAAGGCCTGGAGGAGGATATTTTCCATACGCACATAGGGAGGATCGTTATGGAGGGCATCCAGGTAGTCTTTCCCATCGGCGAGGTATTGGGCGTCCTTTTCCAGGGTCGCGTTCAGGCCGGCAAACTGTTCCAGGGAATGGAAGGTGATCAGCACGTAGATACGGCGGATGGCGGCTGTATCGTTACCCACCGGCTTGAAAACCCCTATTTTAGCAATACCCTGCCGGTGGAGGGCCGGTATAAAGGCGTCTTTCAGGTATTTGTCGACTTTTTCTTCTTGTTGGGCGCTTTTCAGCTGATAGATCCGGATGGTATAGAAGTCCTGTTTGGGAGCGTTGCCGGCGGCCCGGGCCTGGGTAGTTGCTGTCATAATGCCTAAAAAGAACAGTGCAGTGGCTATAAATCTCGATTGCATGCTGAAAATTATGGTTTTTTTATGAGAAGGGTGGTCAAAATTTCGGACAATAATACTAATTTGACGGCTGACCTATGCGCTATATTTTTTCTTTGTTAGCACTATTGCTATTATCCTGTCCAGGGTTTGGGCAGCGTTTTCTAACGGGTAAGGTCCTGAAAGAGGGCAGTAAGGAATTCCTGGTTTCCGTCAGCATTGAAAATAAGACACAACGCCGGCACGATCTTTCCGACGAGAGGGGAACTTACCGGATACAGTCCATGCCCGGGGATGTGCTGATCTTTACCCATGTGGGCTTCCACCCGGACACGATCATCGTCGACACCTCCATGCTGTCCGGTGATTACACCGTTTATATGGAGCCGAAGCCACAGACCCTGCGGGCGGTGACGGTCGGTTCGCTGAGCAATTACCAGCTGGATTCCATGGCAAGAAGAGAAGAATATGCCTGGGTATATGACCATACTACTCCACCCCGTATCGAGCGGAAAAGGACAGGCGATGGGGTTGGTATCAGCCTGGATCTGTTCCGGAACGCTTCGAAGGAAGACAAGGACAGGGAGAAACTAAAGAAGAGGCTCTTACGCGAAGAGGAAGAATATTATGTGGACTTTCGTTGCAGCCGGGAATATGTATCCCGTCTGACCAGGCTGAGAGGAGACAGTCTGCAGCAGTTTATGATGCATTACCGGCCTACCTACGACTTTTGCCGCAAGGCGGCCAACGTGGATATCCTCGTATTTGTCAACGACAGCTTCAAAAAATACATGAAACGGGAAGAGGCGACATCTGCTGTTAATTAGGTAACTTACGGCAAACCATTGTCTCATGAAGCTGCTCCATGGATGGTTACTCTCCCTTTTATCGTTATGCGTATTATTTTCCTTTGGACAAAGTAAGCATTCTCTTTCTCCTGCCAGGGCCGCTCAGTCGGGGGCTGCATCTGTCAGGGGCATGGATAAGAGCGCTGTATTCGACGGCTATATCCGACAGGCGATGGCTTTATGGAGGACACCGGGCATGTCTGTTGTCGTGGTAAAGGACGACGAGGTAGTCTTCAGAAAGGGTTTTGGCGTGGTGGAGGCGGGCAAGCCAGCCCCTTTTACGACGGGCACGGTGGGGGTATGCGCCTCGACGACAAAGGCCATGACGGCTGTATGTATGGGGATGCTGGTCGATGAAGGCAAACTGCAATGGAGCGACAGGCTAAAAGATGTTTTTCCGGAATTCTCTCTTTATGATCCCTATGTGTCGTCGGAGTTGACCGTACGGGACCTGTTTACGCATAATACCGGGCTTGGTAATACGGATGGGCTTTGGGAATATGGTTTTCCCCGGGAGGAGATCGTTCGCCGGCTGCACTTTATCCCACCCGTCTACTCCTTCCGAAGCTCCTTTATTTATCAGAATTGCATGTATATCGTGGCGGGGGAGCTGATAAAAAAGATCAGCGGCCAGAGCTGGGAGGATTTTATTACGCACCGGCTGTTCGAACCGTTGGGTATGCGACATACCTATGCCAGCTATACGCTTTCGGCCGGAGAGCCCAGTCATGAAGTCCCGCATTATATCATCGGCAACGACATCCGTCCTATCCCTATCCTGGAATACGGGAGCGTGGGACCCGCGGGAGGTGTATGGTCTTGTGCCGACGACCTGGATAAGTGGATGCGCTTTATGCTGGACAGCGCCCGGGTGAATGACCGGCATCTTCTCCGGACCGTGACCTGGAGCGAGCTGTTCAAGCCACAGACCATGGTCCCGGACAACGAGTTCTATCCTACTGCCAAACTCACCCATCCTTCCTGGACGACGTACGGTCTCGGATGGTTTCAGCACGATTACCGGGGGAAGATGGTGCAATTCCATACCGGCAGCCTGGACGGGGTCGTGGCCCTCATCGGCCTGATACCTTCGGAGCGTTTGGGGATATACATCTTAGCCAATCTGGATCATTCCGAGGTCAGGCACGCGCTGATGTACAAGGCGATGGATCTTTGGGGTTGGTCCGACAACAGTCGCGACTGGAGCGCCGAGTGCTATGCGTTGTATAAGAGGCTACGGGACGACAGGATCAGGAAGGAGCGGGAGAAAGAGGCGGGCCGGGTGAAGGGGACGAGGCCTTCGCTGCCGTTGCAGGCTTATACGGGGCTTTATACCAATGAGGCGTATGGCGAAGCGCGTGTGGTGCTGGTGGGGGACACGCTGAGAATGGACCTGCCCAACGATGTACGTCTCTATCTGCAGCACTGGAACTACGACACTTTTATGGGACATTACAACTATTTCTGGTGGGATAAGGATTGGGTCGTATTTTCATTGGACGAGGAGGGAAAGATAACGCAGCTGGAGAGGGATGATATTATATACACGCGTAAACCTGAAAAAAAGTAATTTATTTATGACTGCATTCCGTAGCAGGGACTGGTTTGGCAAGACCGATAAGATGGGTTTTATCTATCGCAGCTGGATGAAGAACCAGGGGATCCCTGAGGATATGTTCGATGGCAGGCCGGTGATCGGGATCTGTAATACCTGGTCGGAGCTTACGCCCTGCAATGCGCATCTGCGCGATATTGCCGAGGTCGTGAAGCGGGGAGTATATGAGGCCGGCGGCTTCCCTGTTGAATTCCCTGTCATGTCGCTGGGGGAGACCCTGCTCAAGCCTACGGCCATGTTGTTCCGTAATCTGGCCAGCATGGATGTGGAGGAGTCCATCCGGGGCAATCCATTGGATGGCGTGGTGCTGCTGACGGGCTGTGACAAGACCACTCCTTCCACGCTGATGGGAGCTGCGAGCGTGGACCTGCCTACGCTGATTGTGCCGGGAGGCCCCATGTTGAACGGGAAGTTCAGGGGACAGGATATTGGCAGCGGCACGCATGTCTGGAAATTTGCCGATGACAGAAAAACGGGCAGGATGTCCGACCAGGATTATATGCTGGCGGAGAGCTGTATGTCGCGGAGCGCCGGTCATTGCATGACGATGGGAACTGCCAGCACCATGGCCTGTATGGTGGAATCGCTGGGTCTGACCCTGCCGGGAGCTGCGGCGATACCTGCCGTGGACTCGAGAAAAAAGGTGCTGGCCCAGCTGTCGGGGAGAAGGATCGTAGAAATGGTGAAAGAAGATCTGCGTCTATCGAAGATACTCACCCGTCAGGCATTTGAAAATGCCATCAAGGTAAATGCCGCAGTGGGGGGCAGCACCAATCTTATCATTCATCTTACGGCCATTGCCGGCAGGATAGGCGTCCCGCTGGATCTGGAGGATTTCGACCGCCTGGGGAGTCATGTTCCGCTATTGCTGAACCTGATGCCTTCGGGCAGGTTCCTGATGGAAGACTTTTATTATGCGGGCGGGCTGCCGGTGATATTGTCCGAGATGAAGGAGCAGCTGCATATGGATGCGATAACCGTGACGGGTAAGGGACACCGGGAGAATATCGAAGGGATCAGCCAATGCTACAACCGGGAGGTGATCGCTCCCTATAACGAGCCGTTGAAGCCGGAGGCGGGTATTGCGGTGCTGAAGGGCAATCTCTGTACGAATGGCGCCGTCATCAAGCCTTCGGCGGCCACTCCTTCCCTGATGCAGCACAGGGGGCGGGCGGTAGTATTCGAGAATATAGAGGACTATCATGCGCGGGTGGATGATCCGAACCTTGACATCGACGAAACCTGTATCATGGTCCTGAAGAATGTGGGGCCGGTGGGTTATCCCGGTATGCCGGAAGTCGGTAACATGGCCCTGCCGAAAAAGCTATTGGAGAAGGGTGTGACCGATATGGTGCGTATATCGGATGGCCGGATGAGCGGCACTGCTTATGGGACCGTGGTCCTTCATGTCTCGCCGGAGTCGGCTATCGGAGGCGCTCTGGCGCTGGTAGAGAATGGGGACTGGATCGAGCTGGATGTAGCGGGACGGCGATTGCATCTGGATGTGCGTGCCGGGGAGCTGGAACAGCGGCGTAAACGCTGGCAGCGTCCACAGGTACCGGGGACGGATCGGGGATATGTTCATCTTTATGTACAGCATGTTCTTCAGGCCGATAAGGGAGCGGATATGGATTTTCTCGTAGGGGGCTCGGGTTCGGAGGTCAGCAGGGATTCACATTGATCAAGTATATACACATGCATATTCTCTTAGTCCTTATCGGAATTTTATTGCTCGTAGTTCTTATCACCTGGGGAAAGGTGAATGCGTTCCTGGCATTTCTGATCGTATCGCTGACGACGGGGCTTTTGTTAGGCATACCCTTGAGCACCATCACCGGATCCGTTTATAAAGGCATTGGGGATACGCTGGGGTCACTGGCTATCGTCATTGTCCTGGGGGCCATGCTGGGTAAGCTGGTGGCCGAGAGCGGCGCCGCCCAGCGGATCGCTACGGTGCTGATGAACCTGTTTGGAGAAAAGTACATTCAATGGGCGTTGATGGTGACGGGTTTTATCATCGGCATTCCTCTTTTTTATAATGTGGGCTTTGTATTGATGGTGCCGCTGATCTTTTCGGTGGTATATAAATACAAGCTCCCGGCTGTTTATATCGGGCTGCCGATGCTGGCTTCTCTTTCCGTAACACATGGTTTTCTACCGCCTCATCCGGCGCCGGCTTCGCTGGTAGGGCAATTCCAGGCGAATATGGGCAAGACATTGCTGTATGGCATTACGATCGCCATCCCTGCCGTCATCATTGCGGGTCCGTGGTATTCCCGCTGGCTGAAAGGTATCGAGGCCAAACCGTTGGAGGGACTGGTGGC
>DASZWE010000741.1:0-4923 GCA_035546735.1 Puia sp. | reverse complement strand
CATCGTACACGCCCCGGGCGCCCCCTTCCTGCCGGACGACCAGCTCAGCGTGCTCACCCGTATGCTGGAAGCCTGCCGGATGAATATGGGCGATGTAGCCATCGTTAACCACGCCGCCGCACCGGTATCCATCGGCGCACTCAAACAACAGCTGCAACCCGCCTTCGTCCTTCTCTTTGGCCCTACCCCCCGGGCCATCGGACTCCCAATGGACTTCCCGGTCTTCAAGATCCAGCCATACGACCAGTGTACCTATCTCACCGCCCCCTCCCTGGAAGAGCTGGCCCGGCCAGGCGATGAAGGCAAATTATTAAAGAGCAAACTATGGGTCTGCCTGAAGGCCCTGTTCGAAATATGAGCACTATACACCATAAATCCAAACTCATCTTCGCTACCAACAACGCCCATAAAGTGGAAGAGATACAGGCAGCCATCGGCCACCAGTTGGAAGTGATCAGCCTCAAAGAGGCAGGTATCGATATCGATATCCCCGAACCACACCCTACCCTGGAAGCCAACGCCTCGGAGAAATCGAACACCATACATCGCCTCACAGGCGACGACTGCTTCAGCGAGGACACAGGACTGGAAGTGGACGCCCTGAATGGAGAGCCCGGCGTGAAAAGCGCCCGGTATGCAGGCGAAGACCGCTCGTTCAGTAATAATATCGAAAAATTATTATACAAGCTTCAGGGGCGCACCGACCGAAAGGCCCGCTTCCGCACCGTCATCTCCCTGATAATGGATGGAGAAGAGCACCTCTTCGAAGGCATCTGCGACGGATACATTCTCAACCAGCCAACAGGAAAGCAAGGCTTCGGCTATGACCCCGTATTTGCTCCGGAAGGAGATACCCGCAGCTTTGCAGAGATGAACATGGAAGAAAAAAATCACTATAGCCATCGACGACGGGCGGCCGATAAGCTCGTCGCATTCCTGAAAGCACGATCCACCTGCTAAACCATTGCTCATGCCAAAAACAAAGATCATATTACCCGAACACTTTACCTTCATCACAGAAGTTCCTATTCGCATCACCGATCTGAATTACGGAGGACATGTAGGGAACGATTCGATACTCTCCATCCTCCACGAGATAAGGATGCAATTCCTGCGACATCATGAATACACCGAACTGGACCTCGCCGGCACAGGCATGATCATGGCGGATGTAGCCATCGAATTTAAGAGCGAGGTCTTTTACGGAGAGACGATCCGCGCTTCCGTAGCCGCGGGGGAATTCTCGAGAGTAGGCTTCGATATTTATTACAAGCTGGAAAAAATATCCGGACAGAATGTCCGGCCAACAGAACCTTCGCGGGGCTCGGTTCAGGACTACGCACCCCCGGTCCGTTCGTGGGTAACAGTAGCTGTCGCCCGTACAGGCATGGTTTGCTACAACTACGCCCAAAGGAAGATCGCATCGGTGCCGAAAGAGGTCTGCACCCGCCTGCTGTCCTAACCTCGTCAGCAGAACCGTCAATGGTTCATCGATCCACCCTGTTCCAGATCCGCCAGCTTTCTTCCGCCTGGCCGATCAGCATGTCATACCCGTTCTCCACGGCAGCGCCCCGCTGTTCCCCATTTTGAAGGAATAGCGTCCGGACAGGATTATATACCAGGTCGAACAGATAATGCTGAGCGCCGATGGCCTCATATGGCAGGGGCGGGCATACATCCACCTTGGGATACATCCCCAACGGAGTAGTATTGATGATCAGCGTATGGCTGTATATTACTTCCTCATCCACCTGGTCATAGCGTAACATTCCTTCCCCCGCATTCCTCGACACATACTTGTATCCAATATGAAGCTTCCTCAGCACATACTCCACGGCCTTGGACGCCCCGCCCGTACCCAGGATCAACGCGCGGTTGTGATAAGGCTGCAGCTTCCGGACCAGCGACTCCTCAAAACCCACCACATCCGTATTGTATCCCATGGTAACGCCGTTCACGATCCTGATACAGTTGCACGCGCCTATCTCCCGAACGACAGGACTCATGCCCGTCAGATACGGGATCACCAATTGCTTATAGGGAATAGTCACATTCAACCCGCAAAGCTCCGGGTCCCTCAACAGGGTCTTCACCCCCGCAATATCTTCAATGGGATATAGCTCATACCTGCATTCCGTAATACCCAGCTGCTGGAATTTTTCCGTAAAATATTTTTGCGAAAAGGAATGGGACAATGGGTATCCTATCAATCCGAATTTCCTCATCGGGCCCCTTCTTTATCCAGGAACAGGTGGAAGGTATCGCCCCTCAGCCCTACACGCATCGCCTCCATGGCAATAACTTCCGTGGGAGCTATATTCCCCAGGTTCACATTACAGCCAATAAGCTCGATAAAATACAGCTGCTGCGCTTTTTGGGGAGCTTCCCAAAGGATCTTCTCCGCAGGTATCTGTGTAAGTATTTCCTGCACCAGGCCCTCACGCACTTCACCACTGCCACGATAGATCCCGACATTGCCGGCCTCACGCGCCTCCGCGATCACATAGGAAGCGCCCGCACTCAGCTCGGCCCGCATGAGTTCGATCCATTTATATGGGGGAATGATATGCTCGGCGTCCTTGCTGCCTACCTCGCTCAATACCGTTCCATATTTCGTCAGCTTCTCGATATAGCCGCACTTTTCAGCATGCGGAATGGTGATCGATCCATCGCTGACTTCCATATGCGTAATGTTATAGTCCTTGCAGACGGAGATATAATCATCGAATTGATTGCGGATCAGGAACGCTTCGAAAAGAGTGCCCCCAAAATAGACGGGCAGACCAAATGACTGGTAGACCTCGATCTTCTCTCTAAGATTGGGCGTAACAAAGGAGGTCCCGAATCCCAGCTTTACTATATCCACATGCGGATGGGCCACACTGAGAAAGCTCTTCGCCTCCTCTATGCTTAACCCCTTATCCATAACCATCGTAATACCATGCTGACGCGGCTTTGCCATTCTTTCCGGGATCTGCGTAAGTTTGAAATTCATCCTGTATTTATTGAGTCATTTGGTTATTAATCGCGGCTTAATATCTGAGACCTTCGTCGGACCTGCTTCGCCACGGTCCTACCCGGTCGGCCCCCCCGGCCCTGAACAACGTCCCTCCGGTTCGTTTAAATGTCCGGAAATCGGGCCGCCCAAAAATTTGTCCCGTTTTCCGGAAAGATCTTATGTCTGTCCTTCGGACAACGTCCCTCCGGTTCGTTTTGCCGTGCAAATGTAGGAAACTAAATAGTAACGTCCGTAAAAACGGGGCCCCGAAAAAAATTACCCCGTTTTACGGACAGTAGGTCTTCGTCGGACCTGCTTCGCCACGGAGCTACGCTCATAACCTTCGTTGGTTCCAACACTGTTGGACCCGCCTCGGTTACCTCGATCGCATCCTTCGCCAAGGCTCGGATGTCTCCGTCCTTCGGACAACGAACCACAGGTTCGTCCGGAAAGGCTGAGCTCTGACATCCCATTAAATTATAATGTAATTAGACCTCCTCAGATAGATTTATTCTTCTTGTAGCGGGCGATGATATCCACTACAGGCTGGTATTGCAGGATCACCGGGTTCAGCTCGAGCAGCTTCTTAAGTAGCTTGGGCGCCTTTGTCATGGCCTTCTCCAATTGCAGCAATCCTTCCTTGGACCTCCCGAGGGCAAAGTAAATGGCGCTGAGATAGAAGATAAATAAAGGCTTGCCGCCCGTGATGCGAATAGCAGCTTCCACCTGCTCCAACGCCTCTTCAAAAAATTCGGCGTTATAAAGACAACGGATCAGCGCTTCCCAGCTGGAGATATTCCGGGGACGCATACGCACCACATTCGAAAAGAATTGAATGGCTTCTTTGAATTCACCCAGCTGCATCTTGCATTCTCCCATCGCCAGGTTATATTCGGGCTGCATGGTATGGATACGCATGGCAGCCTCCAGCTGCTTCACGGCCTGCCCCCATTGCTCTTCGTTGATATACGTACAGGCCAGCTTGTAATACAGCTTGCTGTCATCCGGGTTCAGGTGCGATGCCTTGCGATAGTAGAATCTTGCCTGCGCATAATTATCCAGCTTGTCATAGCAATGTCCGATGGCCTCATAGATCACATCCTCCGGACGGGATAATTCCAGCACTTTCTCCAAACTCTCGATAGCATCTTTATATTTGCGCAGACGAATATACGCATCCCCCATATTGCGATAGGCATAGTCGAACTTCTCGTCTATCACAAGGGCATATTTATATGCATCCACCGCCTTTTCATATAATTTCAGTCCCTGGAAAGCAGCAGCCAGGTTGAACCAGGCCAGCTCGCTATAAGGATTGTCGTCGATGATCTTCTGATGAAGCCGTATGCTCTCCTCGTTCCTTCCCGTAAAGTCCGTCCAGAAGCATATCTTGTACAACGCCTCCTCGTTGCCCGGATCCTGTTCCAGGATGAGCTTGAGACAATCGAAGATCTTGTCGAACTCCTCGTAGTCGTCGTATACATCCGCCAGCTCGAACAGAAGCTCTATCCGTTCGTCCCCCTCGAAATGCAGCAGGGCATTCTCCAGCAGGGCTACTGCTTTTTCCTGCTGGTCGAGGGCCAGGTAAGCATCTGTTTTGAGTATGTAAAGGTTGATATCTGCGCCATCCAGTAATTCCGCCTGTTCCAAAATCGTGAGAGCTTCAAAATACCGGCGGGTGGCAATCATAAGATCCGCTTTCTTGATAAGGAGGGCGGAAGAGTAAGGATATTGCCCGATGCCTATCTCCACCGCCTCTATCGCCTGTGTCAGGTCTTCCGTATCATCAAAATAATCTATGATCTTCTCGAATGCCTCCTCTTCAAGGAACGAATGCTGCCGCCCATTTTTCAGATCCTGATACTGCTTCAGCAATTCCTTCATTTCTTCCCGGTCCTGATGGTATGGATTTTCTTGCATGTGTT
>DASZWE010000740.1:0-5011 GCA_035546735.1 Puia sp. | reverse complement strand
TCGTCAAGATGCTTATGGATCAGTATAAGCTGCGCGAACATTACCTGATGCTCGAGAAAGAAAGATCGGGCGCAGAGCTGCAATACTTGAAGGCGCAGCTAAATCCCCATTTTTTATTCAACACCCTCAATAATATTTATTCATTATCAATATCCGGGAGTCCGGCGACCTCCACGTCGATAGCAAGAATGGCCGGCATTCTCGATCATATATTATACGGCAGCCAGGCATCGGAGGTCCCCCTTTCCGAAGAGATCAAGGTCCTTGATAATTACATCGAGCTCGAACGGCTCAGGTATGACGACCGCCTGCATATCCGTTTTGATGTCGACATCATGGAAGACGTTAGAATAGCTCCGCTGATGCTTTTGACATTGGTGGAGAATGCCTTCAAGCACGGCACCAGCGGGACGATCGGGGACCTGACAATAGAAATAGACATCAAGGCCCGTCCGGATTTTTTTATGATCAGGGTCAAGAACCCCCGTTGTGACCCATCCGACAACGAGCAAAAGGCCTCGCCAGGCATTGGCCTGCAAAACCTTCGCAAACAGCTGGAGCTGATATATCCCGATCGTCATAATATCGATATCAGACCATCTGTATTGGCATTTACGGCGGAACTAACCATACATTTAGGCAATCCCGGTAAAAAAATAAGTTATGAAAGTGAGATGTCTACTGGTAGACGATGAACCGCTGGCCATACAACTGCTGCAGAATCATCTCGAACAACTGGAGGACTTCGAGGTTGTCGGGACATGCACAAATGCCATTAAGGCCCTCTCTATCCTGAACAGCCGGGAAGTAGATCTTCTTTTTCTGGATATTAAAATGCCTAAATTTTCAGGCATGGAACTATTGAGAACGCTTAAGCATCCACCAAGGACTATTCTGACAACCGCCTTCAGAGAATTTGCCGTCGACTGTTACGATCTCGACATTGTAGATTACCTGCTAAAACCGATCACCCTCGACCGGTTTCTTCGAAGCATTGAACGCTATCTGCGCTCAGTTGATAAAAAAGAGCCAGGGATGCCGGCAGCCGCCGGAAAGGAATACATCTATATCAAGTCCAACAATAAATTTTTCAAGCTGGACCTGGATGATATCCTTTATGTCGAGAGCATCAAGGACTATGTAAAAATTTATACGACCGACAGGGAGATACAAGCCAGGTTCAAGATCAGCGATTTTGAAAAGCAGGTGGAAAAAATGGGATTCCTGCGTATCCACCGGTCGTTCATTGTAAACATCAAGCATATACAAGCCTTTACAATGACCCATGTAGAGCTGGGCAGGAATGAGGTCCCTATTGGGTTAAGCTATAAAGAGCATGTATTCAAAGCTTTGCGTCCACAGGACTGACCTTGCCGTAAAGCACGGGATTAAGCTCCTGATCATTATACATCTTCATCTGCTTATATACCTGCGCAATAGCCTTTCCTCCGCTGATGTCCCGGATCAGCTCGTCAATGGATCTCATAAGATAAGCTTTCTGGCGGAGCAGGATCTCCTTACGGCCGGTGCAGTGGCGAAGATGTTCCGGCGATGCATCTGCCCGTCTTAGCTCAGCCTCGACATGATATTCTTTTAAACAAAGGATGGAGAGCCGGTCAATGGCCCAGCCCGCGCTTTCTGTGTTGCAGCGGGCATTGCTGTCAGGGATGACTTCTTTGTATGGACCCATAATGTGGTCGTCCAGCGCCTCAACCATGTCCGTGCGTTGCTGATTCAGCCGGTCGATCCGTCTCTTTATCATCATTCCGACACGGCTATCGATGTCCGGATCGCGGATAAGATCTTCCAAGTGCCATTGGACGGTATCTATCCAACTTTTAGCGTACAGCATGCCGTCACGGGAATATTCCGGATAGGGATTGTCAACTATCCTGTCTACGTCATCAAAAAAATGATAATCTGCTATCGCCCGGCAAAAGACCAGGTAGCATTGAGTCGAAACACTATTCATATTCATAAAGTTTATATAAGGCAGGCGGTACGGGATCTTTCCAGCTTACGTGCAATCAGGGGAAGGAGCGTATCTGAAGTATATTCTTTACAGGGAAGGACATTATCTGTCCGGACCTTTTCTTCCCGGCTCAGTGTGGATAATTCACAAATTTGGCGGGTTCCCTGAAACTGTTTCAGGAGCAGACAGCTGACCAGCGGGCATGCATCCCACCACGCGGCAGCATTTTCACCCGGCCGGGTATACTTTCCGGTATAGGTGATCATTACAGGCACTTCCGCCACCGGCATTCCCTTTTTTACAAAATGATTGTAGATGCCGGCTGCGCAATGCAGTAAGCCCGTACATGGGCCAAAGATCAGCTTCGTATATTTCGACCCCAGCAAGGCCAGGTCTTCCCGCAAAGGCAGCTTTTTGGAGAAGATCAGTTTTGATGCCAGCTCCCTTCCGAGCCACTCCCTATAGAACTCTTCCTTGCCAATACCCTTTTCATCAAATATCAATACCCTGGTATGGGGTCGGTCAAGCATAGTTTTCAGGATGCTGAAATAGACGTCCATCCGCAACAGTTTTTCTCTTTTAGCCGAGGAGTCGAGGAAGATGAATAAGTCATCCTTCTTTGTCATCCCGTTTGCCTCCAGCCATGCGACTGCCTGCGCCCTCTCTTCTGAAGTGATATATACCTCATGCAGCTGGTTGTCCGGACAGGTATGATAAAATTCAATGAGCGCGTCATATCCTGGCAGTGTATTCAGCTTGCGTTCCTGGTTGATATAAATAGCTGAAAGTGAAAAGACGGCCAGGCTCATGGCTCCGGCTTCCAGTCTGGCTGCATACTTATCGTGCAGCACCTGTAAAAGCCTGCCTTCGTCCGGGATTACGCAGACCACCACGTCATACTGATCATAGTGGATATCTTTCAGCGACAGGAAAGTAATCCCATCGAGGTAGGGGTTGTTTTTCAACAAGGCATTGTATTGAGGCAAATAGCTTTCATTATTGCTAATGTTAAGCTCCACAGTTGCCTGTTCAAAAAAAAGACGGCAGAACCGGAACTTGTCAAACCGCAGGCAGGTGTCCCCGATAAAAAATACTTTCTCTTCGTACAGGATCAGTACTTTTCTCACCAGTGACCTGTCAAGGGAATTGTTGTACGCCTGTATCCGGCGGCCGATAGCCTGTATTTCTTCCATGATATTGTTTTATTCGGTGTAAGCATTCCAGGTTCTGGGGGCAACCAGCGCCTTGCCCGCGTATAAGGCGAGGCCGGATACCAATCCTCCGATGAGGCCTGCGCCGGGGATCATCAGGGTGGAAGGGAGGGAGAATAACGCCGCCATGCGGTGGAGCACGACATCATGCAGGGCCGTTGCATAAAAAAGCTCCATCCCTCCCCATATAAGGAACCCTGCTGAAAATCCAACCACAAACATCGGTAGCTGCCACTCCTTTTTTTGCAGCACTCCTCCCAGAACCAGAAGAGGTAGGGCAAAGGACCACCAGGGTAAAAAAGATAGGATTCCCGCTGATACTATGATCACCGAGGCAAAGAGCATCGTTGCCCCTGCCAATTTCAATCGTGTATTCATAAAAAAACAGTTAGTGAAAGATCCATGTGTTGTGGCGTCCGGCCTGTGCTTCGCCTTCCGTTAAAAAGAAGCGCAGGGGAAAATAACGGCCCTTATTCCACCGATCGACAAAATTATCATAATAGCGGCTGCCTATCTCGCCGGATTGTCCGCCTGCATAGATGCCAAATGCGGTGGGTCGTTTACCCAGCTGCACCACCATCCGCCAGGACGGTCCCCAGCTGGAGGAGGTAGCGTCGATGGCATCAGGACAGCCAGCCGACGGCAATCCCAGCCTGCTGAAGGCTGCTATATTGGTAGGATGCATCAGGTTCACTTTATGCCGGGCGCCCCATAACAAGGGGCCTTTCTTCTCCAGTTGCCGGCAGCTATCCACCGCCTGTATAAAAGCCTGCCGTACCAGATCGCCGGCGTCCTCACGGACAGGAGTATCCTCTTTATCAAAGCGGCTGTTCCGGGGGTCGTTCTTCAACATGTCGAGAAGCACATAATCGTCCGGACGGGAGTAGAAGGGCAGGCGCCTGAGGCCTTCCCAGGCATAGCTTTTTATATTGTGCCACCACAGGTCGAACAGACATGCGTTCTTGTCATCGATGCCATAGCCGCCATTCCATGCAGCCATAGCCCGCACTCTTTCTCTCCCATCGGCGTCGAGATCGTGCCCATGTAAATAACCCAGTAATACGGGCATGGCGTCTACGGCAAAAGAATTTATATTATCCATTTGCATGGCCTCCATCTTTTCAAGGTCCAGGCTATCCTGTCCTTCCAGCAGCTGCCGGATACGGTTAGCCCTTGTCACACTATAATAGCCGTTGTAATAGTAAGGGTATCCGGCATGGGTCGGCTGGTTATTAGCCGACAATACAAAATGACAAGAAGGATTCAGCACATGGGGCAGGCTGTCCTGTGGAATATAGGAGGTATAGAGATGAGAAGGTTGTGTTCCGTCGAGCACAAACCGTCCCTGTCCGGGCCACTTGGCAGCCAGCCGTCCCTGATGCGTGATCGCAATCGTATTATCCCGGCAGGCAAAAGTGAAATTCTGGGACGGGCAGGAGCAGAAACGGATGGCAGCCTGGTAATCGGCAAAGTTCCTGGCTTTGTTCAGGCGGATAAAACAAAGGAATTCATCCGATGGGTTATGCAGTTCCCACCGCAGCGCATAGTTCATCAGCTCGGGTCGCCGGCCCGGAAAACTTTTATCGCTGACGACAGGTCCCTGCAGGGCCTGGTAGATAGTATCATACAACGGTTTCTGCCCCCTTCTTTTAATTTCTTCGATAGTATAAGGAAGAGATCTCCATTTCCCGTCAAAAAAATATTGTTTGTAATCGTCCCGGATAGTGAGCTTATACCAGTCCCTGACGTCGTCCGCCCCATTGGTGATCCCCCAGGCAATGTCTTCGTTAAATCCGATGAGCACAGCGGGGGTGCCCGGAATGGAGAC